>JBKBTU010000534.1:336-639 GCA_046290715.1 Sphingomonas sp.
GACTATATCTATGAATATTACGGCACCTATCCCACGCTTGAGCAGTCACTGGCGGGCCGCCAGATCGAACCGCGCAATGAATTGCTGAGCCTGGCCGATTATCGCCTGCGCTATGCCAGCTATCGCGCCGACCCCGATCTTGCCGCGCTGCACGCCGCCAAGCCGATGATCGTGTCATGGGACGATCACGAATCGACCAATGACAGCTGGGAAGGCGGCGCGCAGAATCATCAGGCGAATGAGGGCGACTGGAGCATTCGCAAGGCGGCGGCGTTCCAGGCGTGGCGCGAATGGATGCCGGTA
>JBKBTU010000535.1:0-635 GCA_046290715.1 Sphingomonas sp.
GACACGCTCGGGCCGGCCCCTTACCGTTCGATTGCGACCCTCCCATCAGCGAACCTCGACATGGCGCGCGATCTCACGATCAGACGTCACGCCAGAGTCATGTCGCCTGCCTACCAAGGAGGATGGGCAGCGGTGATGGGCAATGCGGTGAAAGGGCGCCGGACAGGACCTGGCGTCGTTATCTCGTCGCGCATTTTTCCAAGAGCCTTCTGTGGCACGCGAGCGGTCTGCTCTTCGCCTTCTTCCTGACCGAGACGTGCGGTCTGGCACCGCGAGCGATGGGCGCGGTCATCGCCGTGTCGCTGTTCGTCAACGCGGTGTCTGACGTCGCGACCGGCCGGCGGATCGGTCCCGCCATGCGAGCGCCGGCGATCGTGCTGATCAGACAAGAAGCCGCGGCTGGTCCGGCCAGCCTGTTCTTCCTGCTGTTCTGCGCGACGCCATTCCTGCCCGTATCGATCCGGCTGGGCGCGGCGCTCGTGACTTTGGTCGGATTCCGCATCGCCTACTCCCGGATGGACGTACCGCAGAACGCACTCGTGCCGTTGCTTGCGCCGCGCTCCGCGGCGCGAATGCGCCTGCTCGCCGCGCGCAACGTCTGCGGGGGATCCGCCAGCCTGCTGATTGCCGCGGTC
>JBKBTU010000536.1:0-634 GCA_046290715.1 Sphingomonas sp.
TCAACGTCAACTCCGCGCACCCGTTCGAGAACCCGGCGCCCTGGACGAACCTGTTCGAGATCTTCCTCATGCTCGTGATCCCCTTCTCGCTCCCCCGCGCCTTCGGCCGCATCGTCGGCGACGACCGACAGGGCTACACGATCCTCGGCGTCATGGCGGCGATCTTCGTCGCCTCCGCCGCTCTGCTCACCTGGGCCGAGACGGTCGGCGCGGGCACCGCGCCCGGCCTGGCCGGCGCCGCGATGGAGGGCAAGGAGGTGCGCTTCGGCATCTTCGGCTCGACGCTGTTCGGTTCCACGAGCACGCTCACCTCGACCGGTGCCGTCAACTCGATGCACGACAGCTACACGGCCCTCGGCGGCATGATGCCGATGATCAACATGATGCTCGGCGAGGTCGCCCCCGGCGGCGTCGGCTCGGGGCTGTACGGCATGCTGATCCTCGCCGTGATCGCCGTCTTCGTCGGCGGTCTGCTGATCGGTCGGACGCCGGAATACCTCGGCAAGAAGATCGGGCCGCGCGAGATCAAGCTCGCGAGCCTCTACATCCTCGTCACGCCGACCCTGGTGCTCGCCGGCACCGCGCTGAGCTTCGGCATCCCCGCCATCCGCTCCGACGTCGAGACCACCTCGAT
>JBKBTU010000537.1:0-633 GCA_046290715.1 Sphingomonas sp.
GCAGGCGGTGCGCGCGTTCATCGCTGATCGCGGGCTGGGCGAGATTCGCTTCGGCCCGGGCGAGCGGTTGCTGCAGGCGGGCACGGCCGGTCTGCGCTGGGACCAGCGTTATTCGATGGCCGGCGAATTCCAGCGTGCGCGCGCGGCACTGCCGCCGACGGTGCGGCGCGCGGCGTTCGATTCCTATGTCGCCGATCCGGTCGACGGCGCGGCGCCGTCGGCGATCGCGCTGGCGCTGGCGCGGCTCAAGGCGGGAGAACTGCTTTCGGCATCGTCGACCAGTTTCCTGACGACGGTGATGTCCGGGACGCGGACGGGCAAGGCCCGGTTGCGTGCGGCAGTCCCGGTGGGCTGGACACTGGCGCACAAGACCGGCACCGGTCAGGACCTGGGCGCGCGCACGGCGGGCTTCAACGATATCGGCATCCTGACGGCACCTGACGGCAAGTCCTATGCGGTTGCGGTGATGATCGGCGATACCCCGCGCCCGGTGCGCGAGCGGCAGGAACTGATGCAGGCCGTCGTTGCCTCTGTGGTTGCCAATCACCGCTGAGCGTTAGCTCTCGCCCGGGCGGCGCCGCGCTGCTAAGCCTCGCCCATGCCTCATCTCTATCTCGTCGACGGCTCGAGCTT
>JBKBTU010000538.1:0-632 GCA_046290715.1 Sphingomonas sp.
TTCCGCCGATCGCGGCGACAAGATCCGCGCGTTCAACATCATCCGCTACCTCAGCGAGCGCAAGCGCGTGCATCTGGTGGCGTTCGCCGACGATCCCGCCGACCTCAAGCGCAAGTCGGGCCTGGCCAAGCTGACCGGCAACCGCCAGATCGTGTGGCGCAGCAAGCCGCAGGCGCTGGCAGGCGTGCAGTCATTGCTGTCGCACCGTCCGGTGTCGCTGACCGCGTTCGACAATGCCGAGGTGCATCGCGCGGTCGATGCGATGCTGGCGCGGCACGCGATCGACACGATCTACGTCTTTTCCAGCCAGATGGCGCAGTACGTCCCGCTGCGTCCGCGCCAGAAGGTCATCATGGATTTCGTCGACATGGATTCGGCGAAGTTCGCGAGCTATGGCGAGACCAGCCGGGGCTTTACCGGGTGGATGATGCGGCGCGAGGCGCGGCTGCTGGGCGCGCATGAAAAGGCGATTGCCGCGCGCGCCGATGCCAGCCTGTTCGTCAGCGCGGAAGAAGCGCAATTATTCCGGCAGCGCACGGGCGCTGAGCGGGTCCATGCGGTCGGCAACGGCATCGACACCGGCATCTTCGATCCTGGCGCGCAGTTCAAACGCATCGATACGATGGGCGAAC
>JBKBTU010000053.1:0-12857 GCA_046290715.1 Sphingomonas sp.
GCGCCGTTGTAGATGCCGGGTTGATCGGCATCGTACAGCCAATGCTCCACCGACAGGAATTTCGGGATGCCGAGCTTCCGCAAATCGCCCTTCCAGCGCTGATGCGTGGTGCGGTCCTTCAACGGATACCAGATCACCGTCACGCCATGCGCCCATTTGCGATGCGCCGCGGCCAGGGTGGCGGTGATGCGGGCGCGTTCGTCGGTCTGCTCGTACGGCGGATCGACCACCACCACGCCGCGCGGCGTACGGGTCGGCAGCATCGCCAGCCAGAGTTCGTAGGCATCGCGCTCGTGCACCGCGGCAGGCGTATCGCGCATCGCGCCGCGCAGGGCACGCGCGTCCTCCGGGTGTTTCTCGTTGAGGATGAGCACGTCCTGCGCGCGCAGCAGCTGCGCCAGGACCTGCGGCGATCCGGGATAAAGGCGCGGCCCGGTCCCGCCATTCACCGCCTGCACCGCGGCGCGATAGTCGTCCAGCAACGGGTTCGGGTCGGCAACGGCGCGCAGCACGCCGTGCGCCGCTTCGCCGGTGCGTTGCGCCTGTTCGCCGCCAAGGTCGTAGAGCCCGCAGCCGGCATGGGTGTCGATCAGCGTCAACGCGCCCGGTTTCTGCTGCAACGCCCGGACGAGGGCGATCAGCAGGCTATGCTTCACGACATCGGCGCTGTTGCCGGCATGGAAGGAATGGCGATAATTCATACAAATCCAGAATCTGCTGCGCCGGGCGGAGAGTGTCGAAGCCCCGTGAAGCGAAACCTCAGATCGGCTTTACCGGCCGGCGGCAACCGGCAGCAGATAAAGTCGTGATCCGCAAGCGCGCCAGCCGACGCGCGCCCACCCGCGGCCGGCGTCATCGGTCACACGCGCGGGCGGTAACCTCGCCACCGCTGGAGGCCTCGTCGAACCGACCCGGCGCGATCCCGGCGACGGACCAGTCGCCGATCGACCAGCGGACCAGCCTCAAGGTGGGCAAGCCGACCGCCGCGGTCATGCGGCGGACCTGCCGGTTGCGCCCTTCGCGGATGGTGATCGAAAGCCAGCTGTCGGGGATGGCCTTGCGCTGGCGGATCGGCGGATCGCGCGGCCACAGGTCCGGCGCGGCGATCCGAGCGACCTCGGCCGGCAGGGTCATGCCGTCCTTGAGCCGGACGCCTTGCCGCAAGCGCTCCAGTTCCGCCTCCTGCGGATCGCCCTCGACCTGCACGAGATAGGTCTTGGGCATCTTGAAGCGCGGATCGGCAATCCGCGCCTGCAACCGCCCGTCGTCGCACAGCAGCAGCAGCCCTTCGCTGTCCCGGTCGAGCCTGCCGGCGGGATAGACGCCCTTCACCGCGATGAAGTCGGACAAGGTCGCCCGCAGCGTCGGCGAACCGCGATCGGTGAACTGCGACAAGACGCCGAAGGGTTTGTTGAACAGGAGCAACCGGGGCATTCCCCGCTCATATCGTTCGGCCGCGGCCGTGTCTTCCGGCGCCTGTCGCCGCCGGCAGATGCCCGGCCATCGTCGCTCGCCCAATCGCCGCGTCGGCGGAACCATCCGGCCGCGTGAAGCGGTTGCGCCACACCTTCCCGATCAGGAGTTTCGCATGAGTATCGCTTCGGCACTCGGTCTCGGCGGCCGCAAGGTCCGCTACGCCATCGTCGGTCTCGGCGACATCGCGCAGGAGGCGTTGATGCCCGGCGTGTCGCACACCGGCAATTCGACGATCACCGCCCTGGTGTCGGGCGACCCGGAGAAGCTGACCAAGGTCGGCAAGCGCTATGGCGTCAAGCACCTCTATGGCTACGAGCAGTTCCCGGCGCTCCTCGCATCGGGCGAGATCGACGCGATCTACCTCGCGACGCCCAATTGGCGGCACGCCGAGTTCGCCGTGCCGGCGCTCGAAGCGGGCATCCACGTCCTCAGTGAAAAGCCGCTCGACGTGTCGTCCGCCAAGGCGCGCGAGATCATCGCGGCGGCGGCGAAGGGCAAGGCGCAGCTGATGACCGCCTATCGCCTGCACTTCGAGCCGGCGACGCTGGACGCGATCCGCCGGATCCGCGCCGGCGAATTGGGCGAGCTGATCGCCTTCACCGCCTGCTTCACGCAGATGGTCGATCCCGCCAACCACCGCGCGACGAGCGGGATCGAGGCGGGTCCGCTGTTCGACATGGCGCCCTATCCGATCAACGCGATCCGCTATCTGTTCGGCGCGGAGCCGCTCGAGGTCGTGTCGGCGGTCGCGACGCGGCATCCCGAATCGGGGTTCGGCGACCTCGACGACACGTTCGCGGTGACGCTGCGCATGCCGGGCAGCCGCCTCGCGCAGTTCACGGTCAGCTATTACGCCAACCAGGTCGACATCCTGACCATCGCGGGCACCAAGGGGTCGATCCAGATGGATCCCGCCTTCGGCTTCGGCCAGGGCCTGGCGCATCGCCGCCGCATCGGCGACAAGGACAGCCACGAGACGTTCAAGGCGACCGACCAGTTCGGCGGTGAGCTCAAATATTTCTCCGACTGCATCCTCGAAGGCCGCAGCCCCGAGCCGGACGGTGAGGAAGGCCTCGCCGACCTGCTGGTGATCGAGGCGATCGTCGAGGCGCTGAAGACCGGTCAGGCGGTCAAGGTCGCGCATATCGGCCGCACGCGGCGGATCGATCCCGATCATCAGGAGCAGACGCTGCGGGCCGTGTCGGCGCCCGAACCGGTCAACGCCGCATCGCCGACCGGCGACTGATCCCCTCGTGCCGGTGAAAGGGCCAGCCATGTCCAGCAACGAATCGCCGCTTGCCGGCCACGCCGCCATCGTCACGGGCGCAAGTTCGGGGATCGGCCTCGCCGTCGCCGAGGCGCTGGCGGTGGCGGGCGCGGCGGTCGTGGTCAACTATCGCTCGGACGGCGACAGTGCCGCCGAACTGGTCGATCGCATCGTCGCGCGTCGCGGGCGGGCGATCGCGGTGCAGGCGGACGTGTCCGACGAGGGCCAGGTCGCTCGGCTGTTCGACGCCGCCGCCGCGGCGTTCGGGCGGGTCGACGTGCTGGTGTCCAACTCCGGCATCCAGAAGGACGCGGCGGTCGCCGACATGTCGCTGGCCGACTGGAACACCGTGATCGACGTCAACCTGACCGGGCAGTTCCTGTGCGCGCGCGAGGCGATCCGCCGCTTCCGCGCGCAGCCGCCCGGCGGGCGTCCGGCGCGCAGCGCGGGCACGATCATCGCGATGAGCTCGGTCCACGAGGTGATCCCCTGGGCTGGGCACGTCAATTACGCCGCGGCCAAGGGCGGCATCCGTATGCTGACCCGGACGCTGGCACAGGAGGTCGCGGCGGACGGCATCCGCGTCAATGCGATCGCGCCCGGGGCGATCCGCACGCCGATCAACACCGCGGCCTGGGACAGCGAGGAAGCGCTGGCGAAGCTGCTGCGGCTCATTCCCTACGGCCGGATCGGCGAGCCGGAGGACGTCGCGCGCGCCGCCGTATGGCTCGCCTCCGATCAGGCGGACTACGTCACGGGCACGACCCTGTTCGTCGACGGCGGCATGTCGCTCTATCCGGAATTCCGCGACAATGGCTGATCGTGGCGATGACGCGGTGCCGCCGCTCCGCAGCATCGGCGACCATGGTATCATCGGCGATCTGGAGACCGCGGCGCTCGTCGCGCGCGACGGCACGATCGATTATCTGTGCTGGCCGTCGCTCGACAGCCCGACGGTGTTCGCCGACCTGCTCGACGGGGGCCGCGCGGGCAAGGACGAGAGCGAGGGCGCCGGCGCCTTCGCGATCCGTCCCGAACTCGACGGTGCGCGGATCATGCAGCTCTACGTTCCCGACACCAACGTGCTGGTGACGCGCTGGATGGCGGAGGACGGCAGCGCCGAACTCGTCGACCTGATGCCGCATCCCGATGCGCGGGTGCATCCCGATCGGGGCGCCCGCTGCGTGATCCGTCGCGTCACCGTGACGCGCGGGACGATCGCCTTCGCCGCGCGATGTGCGCCCCGCTTCGACTATGCGCGCATCGTGCCCGCGGTGGCGCCGGCCGACGATGGCGTCCGCTTCACCGGCGGCGACCTCTCGTTGCGGCTGTTCGCGTCGGTACCGCTGACCTGCGATGGCGGCGATGCGGTCGCGCGCTTCACGCTGATGACCGGCGAGAGCGCATGGTTCGTACTCGGCGAGGACGCGCTGATCCGGCCCGACGACGATCTGGTCGCAGCGGAGATCGCCTCGACCACCACGGCATGGCGGCGCTGGGCGGAACGGTCGAGCTACCGCGGGCGCTGGCGCGAACAGGTGCTGCGATCGGCGCTGGCGTTGAAGCTGCTGACGTCGGCACGGCACGGCTCGATCGCGGCGGCGGCGACCTTCTCGCTGCCCGAGGCGACCGGGGCGGGACGCAACTGGGACTATCGCGCGACCTGGATCCGCGATGCCTCCTTCACCGTCTATGCGTTCATGCGTCTGGGCTTCATCGAGGAGGCGGAGCGTTTCCGCCAATGGGCCGGGCAGCGCGTGATGGCTGCAAGCCCGGACGATCCGATCCGCATCATGTACGCGCTCGACGGCAGCGAGGCTGCGGACGAACGGGAATTGCCGCATCTCGCCGGTTATGGCGGCAGCCGCCCGGTGCGGATCGGCAATGCCGCGCATGCGCAAAGCCAGCTCGATATCTTCGGCGAATTGCTCGACAGCGTCTATCTCTCCAACAAATACGGCGCGGCGATCAGCCACGAAGGGTGGCAGCATCTCTGCGGGATCGTCGATTATGTGATCGCGCACTGGCAGCAGGCCGACGCCGGGATCTGGGAGATGCGCGGCGAACCGCGGCATTTCCTGCATTCGCGGGTGATGTGCTGGGTCGCGCTCGACCGCGCGATCCGGCTGGCGAAGAAGCGGTCCTTGCCGGCGCCCCTGGTCGCCTGGGCGGAAGCCCGCGATGCGATCGTCGCGGACGTATGGGCCCATTTCCGCCATCCCGAACACGGCTATTTCGTCCAGTCGCGCGGCGGCACCGAGCTCGATGCGGCGCTGCTGATGATGCCGCTGGTGCGGTTCGTGTCGGCGACGGACCCGGTGTGGCTGACCACGCTCGATGCGATCGGCGACCGGCTGCGCGACGACGGCCTGATCTACCGCTATTGCAACGCCGACGGGTTGGAGGGCGGCGAGGGCGCGTTCACCACCTGCACCTTCTGGTATGCCGAATGTCTCGCACGGGCGGGGCGGACCGACGAGGCGCAGGTCATCCTCGCCAAGGGCATGGCCTATGCCAACCCGCTCGGTCTGTTCTCGGAAGAGCTCGACCGGCGCGGCCAGCCGCTCGGCAATTTCCCGCAGGCGCTGACGCATCTCGCCTTCATCAGCGCGGCCTATTTCACCGACCGGCGGCTCGACCCGCGGTATCGCCCGAACTGGCAACCGTAGGCATGCCGCTCTCCTACAGCCAGCCGTTCGCGCGCGCGGCCCGCCCGGCCTCGATGCGGTTCGACGCGCCGAGTTTCGACGCCGCGTCAGACAGGTAATTGCGTACGGTGCCGGGGGACAGGCCGAGTTGATGGGCGATATCCTTGTTCGACAGGCCTTCCTCCGCCAGCCTCAGCGTATCGCGCTCGCGGTCGGTGAGCGGATCCCGCCCGATCTCCCATGCCGCCGCGGCGAGGTCGGCGGGGATCGAGCGGCCGCCGGCGGCGACGGTGCGGATGGCGGCGGCGAGGTCGTCGACCGGCGCATCCTTGAGCAGATAGCCGCGGACGCCCGCACTGCGCGCGCGGGCGAGATAGCCGGGCCGTGCGAAGGTCGTCACGATCACCACCGCGGTGCGGCATCGCTCGGCAGCCAGCTGCTGCGCCAGATCGAGCCCGGTCCGGTGCGGCATCTCGATATCGGTGAGCAGGATATCGGGCGCGCAATCCCGGACCATGGCGAGCGCGGCGTCACCGTCGGCGGCGCGGCCGACGATCGCGAAGTCCGGCTCGAGCGCGAGCAAGGCGGCGATCGCGCCGAGCACCAGCGCCTGATCCTCGGCGATGACGATCCGGATCGGCGTCATGCGGGAACGCGCGCGTCGAGGCGCGTTCCCGGTCGCGTCCCCGCCTCCATCGTGGTGAGGCGCAGCGCGCCGCCGGCGGCGACCAGGCGCTGGCGCATGCCGGTGAGGCCGTTGCCCTCGCGGCAGGACAGGCCGACGCCGTCGTCCTCGACGACCAGACGCGCCTCGTGCGCGTCGGCGGCGATCCGGATCGTGCAATGGCGCGCGCCGGCGTGGCGGATGACGTTGGTCACCGCCTCGCGCAGCGTCATCGCCAGCACCGCGCCGGCGTTCGCCGGAACCTCCGCCGGATCGCCGCGCAGCGCCGGCGCGACCCCCGCGGTGCGCAGCGCGGCAAGCGACGCGGACGCTTCCTGCGCCAGGCCGCCGCCCGCCTGGCCCGCCAGCGCGGCGCGGACGTCGGCCAGGCCGGCGCGCGCGGCGGCGGCGATCGCCTCGACCTCGGCACGCGTCGCCTCCGCGTCGCGATCGATCATCCGTGCCGCCAGATCCGCCTTCAGCGCCAACAGCGTCAGCGTGCGGCCGACGACGTCGTGCAGGTCGCGCGCGATCCGCTCGCGTTCCGCGGTGCCGGCGAGGCGGCGGACCTCTTCCTGCGTCGCGAGCAGCGCCTGCGTGCGCTCGTAATAGGCCTCGCGCGAGATGGTCGCGCCACCGGTCATGACGACGAGCAGCGCGCCGGGCAGCCACCATAGGGTCGGTTGCGTCAGCAGGATGCCGGCTGCGGTCGTCGCGACGGCGATCGCGGCGATGCCCAGGATCGCGGCGCGGCGCTGGCGCGCATGCCCCATCGCGGACGCGGCGTAGATCGGAAACACCGTCCACCCCACCGGCAGCGCGGCGAGCGCCAGACCGATCGCGGTGATCGCGGCGCAGGCGGCGGCGAGCCGCGCGCCCTGCCAGCGGTGCGCCGCGACGTAGAGCGGCAGAAAGGCGACGAGCGCGAGCGCCGAGATCGCCAGCGTCACCGCGTCGGGGCGTTTCCACAGCCATGGCATGGGCAGGAAGACGAGGTAGACGAGCCAGGGCCACGGCCCGTCCCACCATCGCTGTTCCGCCGTCCGCATGGCGGCAGTGTCGCGGCTGTCGGCGCGCGGCGTCAAGCCGGGCTCCGCCGCCAGCCGCTCCACGCCCAGGCGATGCCCGCCGCCGTCATCGCCGCCACCGCCGCCGCATGCCCCGTCGCCGTGCCGATCGTGTCGGCGCCGACGATGCCGCGGGCAAGCTGGCCGAGGTGGTAGGACGGCGTCGCCTCACCCAGCGTCCGCATCCAGCCGGGCAGCATCGCGGTCGGAATCCACAACCCGCCCAGCACCGATCCGCCGAGAAACAGCGCGTTTGCGACCGCGACCGCACCCTTGCCGCTCATCCGCATCCCCATCCCGAACCCGATCAGCGCGAAGGGGATCGCCGAGCCGAGATGCAGCAGCGTCAGGGCGGTCCAGGTCGCCGCGGACAGGCGCACCCCGGCGACAATCGCCAGCGCATCGATCAGCACGAGCGCGAGCGCGGTGGTGGCGATCGCGGCGACCAGCTTTGCGACGACATAGGCGCCGGCGGGCATCGGCGAGACGCGCTTCACTTCGATCAGCCCCTGCTCGCGCTCCATCGCGACGCCGGCGCCGAAGCCGAACAGCGCCGGACCGGTGGCGGCGAACACGCCGTAGCCCGCCAATGTCGCGAGCGCGTAATCGGGCGAGGGAGCCTTGGCGACGGCGAGCGTGAACAGGCCGTAGAAGGCGGCGGGGGTCAGAACCGTCGGCAGCAGGAACTGCGGTAGCCGCGACGTCCGTTTCAGCTCGGCGATCGCCTCGCGGCGCCAGATGCCGCCGAGGGCGGTGGCGGTGGCGGTGACGGTGACGGTGGCGGGGGCGGGGGCGGCGATCATGCGGCGATCCTTTCGTCGTGCGTCGGCAACAAGGCGGCGATCGCATCCTCCAGCGTCGCGTCGGCGACGCGCAGATCGGCGAGCGTCGCATCGGCATCGAGCAGCGCGCGCACCGTGGCGGCGGCATCGGCGGTGACGATGCGCAACTCGGCGCCTTCCATAGCGACCTCGCGCACCGCCGGCACGGCGGCGGCGCGCGCAGCGGTCAACCGGCTGCGGCAGCGGATCACCGATCCCCCCGCCCGCGCGCGGATGGCGGCGGGCGTGTCGTCGGCGACGATCCGGCCGCCGTCCATCACCACGATGCGGTCGGCGAGCGCGTCGGCCTCGGCAAGGTCGTGGCTGGTCAGCAGCACCGCCGCCCCGTCGTCGGCGAGCGTCCGCACCGTGCCCCACAGCACGCGGGCCGAGGCGCGGTCCATCGCCGCGGTCGGTTCGTCGAGGACGAGGAGGTCGGGCCGGCCGCAGATCGCCAGCGCATAATGGACGCGCCGCGCCTGCCCGCCCGACAGCGCGCCGCAGCGGCGATCGGCAAGATCAGCCAGCCCGGCGAGCGCCAGCGTTTCAACGACAGCCCGCGGGTCGGGATAATAGCCCGATTGCAGCGTCACCACCTCTGCGATCGTCAGCACGTCGGGCAGTCCCGCGCTCTGCAACATCACGCCCATGCGCCGCCGCGCCGCCGGCCGCCGGGGATCGAGCCCGAACAGGCTCGCCGTACCCGCATCCGGCGCGATACGGCCGGTCAGCAGCGAGACCGACGTCGTCTTGCCCGCGCCGTTCGGTCCGAGCAGCGCCGTCACCTCGCCGGCACGGATGCCGAAGTCGAGATCGGCGAGCACCGGGCGCCCCCCGAGCCGCTTCGACACGCGCGTCAGCCGCGCGACATCCGCAAGATCGCTGGTCATCGGGCCGCCTCCGGCGTCAGCGCGGCATCGAGCGCGGCGAGCACCTTGGGCCAGCCGTCCGCCCGCGCCGCCGCGTTTCCGGCGACGCTGCCGCCGAGCGAACCGATCGCGTTAGCGCCCGGCGCCGCGGGATCGCGCTGCGGGCCAAAGGCGGCGTGGCCGGCGTCTCGATAGGCGAGCAGCGTCACCGGATGGGCGTAATGGCTTGTGCGCAGACGCGCTTCGACCGCGCGCGCCATCGGGCAGGAGGGCCACAGCGCGTCCGCTTCGCCGCAGACCATCACGATCGCCGCGCCCGCGCGCTCGGCGGGGATCGCACCCGTCGCCGCCTTGGCCGGGTCGGCCAGCGCATCGGCATAGAGCGCGTGGATGCCCTTCCACGTGCCGGTCCAGCCGTACGGCGTGAACGCGACCGGCGTGCCGCCCTCCGTCCACGACGATTCGGTGACCAGCCCCGTGCGGTCGATCCCCGGCCAGACGACGCTGGAGGGGACGCCGAGCACCGCGATCGTGACGTCCCGCCGCCGCGACGCGACCAGCAGCGCAGCCTCGGCGCCCTTGGACGTGCCGACGATGCCGATGCGGCCGACCGCGACGCCGGGTTGCGCCTTCAGCCAGTCGAGCGCGCGGGTGAAGGTCTCGATCGGGATCGCCTTGAGTGCAGCGGGCTGCCCCTCGCTCCCGAAGTAGGAGAGCTGCAGCACCACATAGCCATGTGCCGCCAGCGCCGCCGCCTGCCCGGCGGCGCCCTTGCCGAGGCCGCCCTCGGACCCGCCGAGCAGCAGGATCGCGGGAGCCCGACCCGACCCTGCCGGGCGGTAGAGGTCCCCGATCAATCCGGCCTCCCGTATG
Source organism: Sphingomonas sp. (assembly GCA_046290715.1). GTDB lineage: Bacteria > Pseudomonadota > Alphaproteobacteria > Sphingomonadales > Sphingomonadaceae > Sphingomonas. Next base: position 9,686 of record JBKBTU010000053.1, read on the forward strand.
GGGCGGGGCGGGGTCGCGGCCGATGGCGACTGCGCCGGCGGCGCGACGGCGGATGGCAGGGCGGCGGCTAGCGCCAGGGCGGTCAGGAGCATCGTTCACCTCGTCGAAGATGATCGTCCTGTGCGCGTTCCTAGAGGGGCCGCGTAGTGACAGATGTCACGCTCTGTCTATCGATCGTCCGACATCCCAGGCGCGGGTGGCACGTGCCCGTCAGGCGCGTGGCAAGCGCAGCTGAAAGGCCGCGCCTGCCACGACTTCCAGCATCCCGAGCTCGCCGCCCGACGCGGCGAGCAGCGATCGGGCGATGGGGAGACCGAGACCGGTGCCCCCGGCGGCGCGGCGCGAGGTGAAGAAGGGCTCGAAGATCCGGTGCCGGTCGGCCGTCGAGACGCCGCTGCCGTCGTCGACGACGGTGACGACGACCCGCTCGCCCGCGCGGATGGCGATCGTGACCGTACCGGCGCCGGCCTGTGCGCTGTTCTCGACCAACGTCGTCAGCACCGCCTCCAGCGTGGTCGCCGCGACCGCGGCCAGCGGCGGCGGGTCGTCGGCCTCCACGGTGATCGCGAGCGTCGGGCCCTGCAGCGTGTCGGCGACCGCGCGCGCGACCGTCCCGACGTCGGTCACGCCGTCCGTAACCGGCAGCATCATGTCGGCCCGCGCGAGATCGAGCAGGCGCGAGACGAGGAGCGTCAAGCGGCTGGCATCGGCGTCGGCGTTGGACAGGAAGCGGCGCCGTTCCTCCGGCGACATCGCGTCGGCATGATCCTCAAGCAGCTCGATCGCGCCGCGAATGCCGGCGAGCGGGGTCTTGAATTCGTGGCTGACGGCATGTGCGAAGTCGCGCAGGTAGCGCGAGCGCAGGTCGATCGCCGCGGCCATCGCGGCGAAATCCCGGTACAGGTCCTGGATCTCGATCGCCGCCGTCCGGGGAATCGGCGGCAGGGTACCGCGTCCGGCCGCAACGCCGATCGCCGCCTCGCGCAGATCGTCGATCGGCCGGGCGATGCCGCGCGACAGCAGACCGGACAGGAGCACCAACACCGCCAGGATCGCGGCGACCCCGATCGCGATCTTGCCCCAATCCGCATAGAGGCCGACGAACAGCGAACGCGCCGAGCGCGACAGCAGCAAGGCCCCGACCACGCGTCCGCCGACCAGGATCGGCCGAGCATGGTGGATCCGGGTCGCCGTGGCGCGCGACAGCCAGTCGAAGCGGTAGATCGCGCGGTAGCTGGCGTTGCGGCGCAGGACCGTGCGCGGCACGCCGGCGAGGGCCGAGGCGACCTCCGGCAACGCGGCATAGCTCCCCTTGCCGCCGCCCGTCGTCGCGATCCTGCCACGCCGGTCGAGAAGGAGGATCGAGGCCAGCGTCACCTCGCGTGTCGCGGCGAAGATGGGCGCCAGGCGCGTCGCCGCGGCGCGCGCGTCGGCGGCGGTATCGGCCGCGGCTGTCGGCGGTGGCCGCTCGGGCAGGATCGGCGTGGCGCTGAGATCGACCTCGGTGGTGGTCGGCACGCCATAGGGATCGGTCGCCGCAGGCCGGGACGGCGGCGCCGTGCGTCCGGCCGGCGCCTGCGGCCAGAGCGCGGTGGCGCTCGCCGCCAGCGCGGCGCCCTGCGCGACCAGCTCCGCCTCGGTCTGGCGCACCAGCGAATTCTCGTACACGCGCAGCGCCACCGCGCCGACGCCGGGCAATGCCGCCACCACGAAGAAGCTCGCGAACAGATAGGTGCGCAGCGACAGCCGCGGCCAGTGCCGCTTGGCCCATCGCTTGGCGGCGGCGATCACGCGGCCGCGCCGGCGCACGCCCCCAGCCGATAGCCGATGCCCGGCTTCGTCTCGACGAGGTCGCTGCCGCCGGCCGCCGCGAACTTCGCGCGCAGGTTGCGGATGTGGCTGTCGATCGTGCGGTCGGTGATCGCGAAGCCGGGGCCATGCAGCCGGTCGATGATCGCGTCGCGGCTGAACACCTTGCCGGGCATCGCGGCGAGGGTGCGAAGGATGGTGAACTCCGTCACCGTCAGCGGCACTTCGGCATCGTCCCACCGCGCCTGCCAGCCGTCGATCTCCACGGTCAGCCTGGCGTGGCGGATCGTGGCGCCCGCGCGCTCCAGGGCTGGCGGCAGTGCCTGCGTGCGGCGCAGGATCGCCATCACGCGCGCCACCACCTCGCGCGGCGAGAAGGGCTTCACCACATAATCGTCGGCGCCGAGCTCGATGCCGAGCACCCGGTCGATCTCGTCGTCGCGCGACGACAGGAACAGGATCGGCGTATCGCCGGACGCGCGCAGCCGCCGGCATACCTCCAGCCCGTCCATCCGGGGCATGTTGATGTCGAGCACGACGAGGTCCGGGCGGTGCGCCGCCACCGCGGCGAGCGCCGCCTCGCCGTCTTCGGCCTCCACCGTACCCAGCCCCGCCTTGTCGAGCGCGAAGACCAGCAGCTGACGGATGTGCGGGTCGTCGTCGGCGACCAGGATCGTGCGCGGCATGGGACACAGGATCATCGCAGTCGCTCCTCGCGTCAATTGCCTGCCGGGGCGATGATGCTGCCGTTGCACCGGCGTGGCGTAGCCGGCTGATAGGGGCGCGGGCCGAGCAGCGCCTCCGCGCGCGACAGACGGCGCGCGCCGCGCCAGGTCCAGCTGTGCCAGTCGGCCTGGTCGGCCTCCAGTCGCGTCGTGATCTCCAGCCGCAGCAAGGCCGCCGTGTCGCGCAGCACCGGGCCGCCGGCCCGCCGCTCCAGCTCGATCAGCGGCAGCAGCGCGGAGGGGCCGAGCCGTTGCAGGTAGCAGAGGTCGAGATCGTCGGCATGGCGCGCGTGGCGGACGTTCCAGTGCGCGGCGATCGCGTCGAGGTCGGTGGCGCTCGCCGCCGCCAGCACGATGCCCGCCGCGAGCGCGTTGGCGTTGATCAGCCAGCGCGCCGAGCGCCCGGCGAGCATCCGCCAGACGATCAGGACCAGCCCGACCGCGACCAGCATCATCCAAGCCAAAGCGGCGATGCGCAGTTGCGTCAGCGAATAGGCGGCGACATAGTCGAGCGTCCGCAGGATGCTGGAGGCGACCAGCAGCAGGTTCTGCGCGACCCAGATCACGATCAGCCGCCGTACCGTCAGGCTGCCGGCGCCGACGCTGCCCGGCCGCGCCGCGACGAGGACGAAGCCCGC
>JBKBTU010000539.1:0-630 GCA_046290715.1 Sphingomonas sp.
ATCGGCCAATCAGCCGGTGGTGGCCCGTAGCGATTACATCTTCGATGCCGCGACCGACGGCAGCTATCTGGCGTCCGGTGAACAGGCGCGTGTCGCCGGCTGGCTGGCCTCGCTGCGGCTCGGCTATGGCGACCGCGTCTATGTCGACGATCCCGGTGCCACCGGGGCGTCGCGCCAGATCGCGGCCGAGGCCGGGCGCTATGGCGTGCTGCTGTCCAGCCCGGCGCCGGTGACCGCGGGCGCGGTGCAGCCCGGCATGGTCCGCATCATCGTCAGCCGGATGCAGGCGAGCGTCCCCGGATGCCCGGACCGGCGCGACACGGGTGCCGGCAATTTCGGCGGCAAGACCAGTTCCGGCTATGGCTGTGCGATCAATGGCAATCTTGCCGCGATGGTCGCCCGCCCCGAAGATCTGGTGCGCGGCGAACCCGGATCGCCGACCGCCGACCCCGCGCAGATCACCAAGTCGATCAAGGCACTGCGCGAAGCCGCGCCGACCGGAACCGGCGGCACCACGGTCAAGGCCGAAGGCACCGGCGGAGGCGGCCAGTGAACGCCCCCTTCAACCCCCAGCGCGCCGCGCATCGCGAACCCTTTGTCGCCTTCGTGTGCGACGAGACCACTGCCGAG
>JBKBTU010000540.1:0-624 GCA_046290715.1 Sphingomonas sp.
GCGATCTACCGCGTCCATGACAATTATGTCGTGCAATGGGGCGACCCGACCGAGAAAAAGCCGCTGCCGCGCGGAGTGATCGCCCAGCCTCCTGCCGAGTATGACTGGCCGCGCTTCGATGCCGTAACCCGGTTGACGCGCACCGATCCCTATTCGACTGCGGCCGGGCACAGCGCCGATGGCTGGCCGCTTGCCACCAATGGCACGGTCGCGTGGCTGCCGCATTGCTACGGCATGGTCGGCGTGGCGCGCGACATGGCGCCGAGCACGGGAAGCGGTGGCGATCTCTATGCCGTGATCGGCCACGCCCCGCGCCATCTCGACCGCAATATCGCGATTGTCGGGCGCGTATTGGAAGGGATCGAGCATCTTTCGGCGCTCCCGCGCGGGACCGAAGGCGGGCTGGGCCTGTACAAGGACGCAAGCCAGCATGTCGCCTTTACCCGCGGCCGACTGGCCAGCGCATTGCCCGAGGCCGAGCGCCCGCGCTTTCAGTATCGCGCGGCCGACAATCCGCGCTTTGCCGCGTGGATCAACGTGCGCGAAAATCGCCAGCCGCCGTTTTTCACCGTGCCTGCAGGCGGCGCGGATATCTGCAATGCGATGCCGCCAGTGCGACGAGTC
>JBKBTU010000541.1:0-624 GCA_046290715.1 Sphingomonas sp.
GCGCAGGCGCTGCCGCGCTGGCCGGCACGGGTCGTCGCACTGGCGCTGCTGGCCGCCGGAATGCTTGCCTTTGTCCAGAGCGGGCTGGTGGCGTTCCATGAAATCTGGGCCGGGCTGCTCGTTGCGCTCAGCCTCGCGCTGCGCCGCCCCGGGCGCTGGGTCGAGGCAGCGGCAATCGGTGCGCTGGCCATGCTGATCCGCGAGACGGCGGCGCTGTATGTCGTCATCATGGCGGTGCTGGCCTTTGCCGAGGGGCATAAGCGCGAGGCGGCGGGATGGGCCGCCGCGCTGGGGCTGTTCGCCATCGCGCTCGCCGCGCATGCCGTTGCGGTGCATGGCGTGACGGGACCGCTCGACGCGACGTCGCCGGGCTGGGCGGGGATGAACGGGTTCGGCCTGTTCGTGCGCGCGATGACGCTGGCGACAGGGGTTCAGCTGCTGCCTCCGGCGCTCGCCGCGATCCTTGTCGCGCTGGCGCTGTTCGGCTGGGCGAGCTGGCGGGACCCGCTGGCGCTGCGCGCACTCGCCACATTCTGCGGCTATGCGCTGGTGATCAGCCTGTTTGCGCGGCTCGATACCTTTTACTGGGGGCTGATCATTGCGCCGGCCTTTCTGGTCGGTCTT
>JBKBTU010000542.1:0-622 GCA_046290715.1 Sphingomonas sp.
GGCAGGGCGCACAGGCGGTTGCGGAACCGCCGCCAGGCCAACTCGGCGCGATCATATGCCACGACAGCGGCATAGAAATCGTCGTCACCCCGCCATTCCCGTCCCGGTATCAGGACCGGCTTTCTGTCCGGCAGGGCCGGCGCGGGAACGGGCGTCAAGATCAAACCATTCCCTGGATCGCGCGTGACGGGTGCTGGCACCAATACCGGTTTTCCGCCCGGCGCGGCGGGTGCGGTCTGCGGGGCAGCCGATACTGGCCCCGCGGCACTCATGCCGCAGGCGACCAGCGTCAGTGCTCCTGCAACCGCTCTCACCCCGTCAGCCTGTCGTTGACGACCTTCCCGCCCTGCGTCAGCCGGATCGCGTTGCCGATCTCCTCGTCCAGAACCGGCCTCCCCGCCTCCTTGTCCCAGAAGGCCGAGAGGAAGTTGTAGAGGTTGCGCGCGAACAGGGCGGAGGCGTCGCTCGACAGGCGGCTGGTCACGTTGCGGTGGCCGACGATCTTGACGCCATGCTTCTCGACCACTTCGCCCGCGACCGCGCCTTCGACATTGCCGCCGGCTTCGACCGCGAGGTCGACGATGACGCTGCCCGGACGCATCGACGCGATCTGTGCGTCGCT
>JBKBTU010000543.1:0-621 GCA_046290715.1 Sphingomonas sp.
TAAGGCGCTGTTGATCGACGCTATCGTCGCGCCGCGCGGCCTCAACCCCATTTTTGTCGACGCAATGGAATCCGCTGGACCGTATGGCATGGGCTGGGCTGGCCCCCGCGTCGTCACTGGGCCATTACGCATCATCAAGTGCGATATCGTTGGCAAAGACCATGTACGCGCCATCGTTGCGGGCGACGACGGGCAGTCATTCAAAGCCATGGCTTTCCGTCAGGGAGAGACAGTTTTGGGCCAGACAATGCTGCATGCAGATCGCGGGCGCCGCTTCTGGTTTGCCGGCCGCGCGAAGACCGATGATTGGGGCGCAACGCCAAAAGCCGAGCTGCATGTCGACGACATCGCATTCGCCGACTGAAAATGCGTGAACTTGGCCTTGACGAGTGCATAACGAATCCGTAAAGGCGCGGCTCGCCAAGCGATTGGCCCCTTCGTCTAGCGGTTAGGACGCGGCCCTTTCACGGCTGAAACACGGGTTCGATTCCCGTAGGGGTCACCATTCCCGCCGAGCCGGCGGATTGGCGATTTTCGAGCATTCTTGGTCATTGGCCCCGACAGGCGGCTGACGGCAGCTTGCGAAGCCGGGCGGGCCTTCACCCGTCCGGCGCGAACGAA
>JBKBTU010000544.1:0-619 GCA_046290715.1 Sphingomonas sp.
GGGCAGGGGATCGCGCCATGTCGGTGACGGCCTGCCCGATCAGCAGCCGCAGCCAGCGCGCATAGGTGTCGAGCCGATCGGGCGGCAGGCACAGGAACACCGTGCCCGGCCGTTCCTTGAGGTCCGCGAACCGAAAGTCGGACGCCGAGGTGCTGTCCACCAGGCGCGGGCTGTCCATGAAATGGGTGTGTCGCTGCGCTGACGAGAGCACGCCCGCGGCCTCCCGGTTCGACTTGCCGAGCTGGCGATTGGCGGCGCGCGCGATCAGGCCGCCGGCGCCCGTGCTGGCCTGCATGTCGGCGAGCAGCGCGGCGAAGCCGGCGGGATCGCAGGTGAGCTTGTCGCGTACCGTCGCCAGCGTGACGCGGGCAGGGGGCTCGTGGACGACCGTGTGCAGGATCAAGCCGGCGATCAGCGCCTTGGCTTCCTCGTTCCAGTGCGCCTCACCCGATTGCCCCGGTGCGTCATGCACCAGCGCATCGGCGATCGTCTGCGCATCCTCCGCGAGGTCAGGGCTGGCGGGATCAAGCCACGCCAGCGGGTTGTAGCGGGCCGCAGGGCGCCCGGAGACGCCGAAGGGGTCCAGGCACCACACATCGCCCTTGGCGGCCCTCGCACG
>JBKBTU010000545.1:0-618 GCA_046290715.1 Sphingomonas sp.
GAAGCGCCGCCAGTGCAGCCACGCTGCCAATGCGGTCGCCAGTCCGACAGTGGCGGCGATCCCCGCCGCAACCTGCCGCTGAAGCGTTTCATTGTCGGTGCCGACATAGGTTTCGAGCAGCGTGACATTGTCAGCGACAATTCCGACCAGGGTCGCGGCAACGCCACCGACAAAGGCGAGCAGCAGCAGGATGCTGGGCAGCGCCATGCGGCGAACGCGGGTGAAATACTCGGCCAGCGCCCAGCCAAGGCCAGCGACGGCGAGGCCGCCGAGCCATGGTTCGATTTCGCCCCCGATCTTTGCGACCGCGACAAGGATCAGCGTCGCAGCGATCGCGACAAAGATGTCGTTGAAGCCGGTCAGCAGCCGGAAATGCTCCTCGTCCGCGATCGGCGCGGCGCGCACGGTTGCGACATGGTCACGAAATGCCGCAGCAGCTTCGGGGCTGATCGCGCCCGCCTCCACCGCGCTGTTCAGATCGACTTCACTGTACATGGCAGTCCCTCCTGTCCGGAGAGACTGCCATAAGTGTATTGCTGTTGCAACACGCCACTTCACATCGCGCGGTCGGCGCGGTGTGCGCGGCCGGGTTCAGCCTTGCAGCTTCGCCATGATCGT
>JBKBTU010000546.1:0-617 GCA_046290715.1 Sphingomonas sp.
CTCGATTTCGTCGCCGACCGGGCCAACATCGCGGCAATCGACATTCTCGCACCTGCCTATACCGCTCCCGTGCCGCGCCTCTCGCCCAATGCCAGCTTCCTGCGTCGATCGACCCTGTACGGAGTCTATCTGCAGGATCAGGTGACGGTCACGTCATGGCTCAAGCTGCTGGGCAGCGTCCGCCATGACGAGGTGCGCGATCGCCAGACCGACCGGTTTTCCAACATGCGGGTCGACCGCGACAGCGGCGCTACGACGTTCCGCACCGGCATCGTGGTGCAGCCGATCGCCGCTCTCTCGCTCTTCGGCGGTTTCGGGCAGAGCTTCCAGCCCCAGACCGGCCGGCGCGCCGATCGCGGGTATCTCGATCCCGAGCGGGGCCGCCAGTGGGAGGCCGGTGTGAAGGCCGATCCGGCCGATGGGTGCCTGATGGCCACTGCCAGTGTGTTCGACATCCGCAAACGCAACGTCGCGACCGCCGACCCCGACAATCCCGGCTTCTCGCTTCAAACCGGCGAGCAGCACGTCCGCGGCGCCGAACTGGATATCATCGGTCATCCGACGCGGCGCTGGCAGGTGATCGTCAGCGGCAGTCACCTCGACGCGACGATCAGCCG
>JBKBTU010000547.1:0-617 GCA_046290715.1 Sphingomonas sp.
TTCGAATCGAGGTCGACCTTGGGCAGTTCGCCGCCCTTGGCGCTGACGTCGACGCTCGGGAGCGATCCCTCCTTCGTCACCTTGGCCGACCAGAAGCCGGTGAGGAACAGGATGGCGACGATCAGGACGACGATGCCGGCGACGATCGCGAGTATGCGCCCGGCTCCGCCCCGGCGTTCCACGATCACGCGATCGCCGTTACGATCGGTCGTATAGTCTACCATGCTCACTCTCCCTCTTGATGAGGGTTATAATTCAGTGCGTTAGCGATTGTTCCCATGGTGTAATGACGCGGCGCGATTGCAGGGCGTGTTAGCCACCTCTGACTATAGTTGCTCTCCGTCGTCCGACCTCGTCAGAGTCGCACGTCCGATGGCGAACCCGGCCAGCCAGGCGCGGCATAGCTCGATGCGATCGTTGCAGAAGGGGCAGTCCGTGCGGCTGCGGCTGGGGTCCGCGCCCGCCTCCAGGCCGCAGGCGTGGACCAAGGCGATCAGCTGGTCGGTATCATTCGGCGGCATGATCGACGGCGGTTTCATAGGCGCATGTCCTTACCGATCCGGGCATACCGCTGCCGGCCGGGCCATGGCAATCCGTCCGCCGGCATCACTTGGCGG
>JBKBTU010000548.1:0-616 GCA_046290715.1 Sphingomonas sp.
ACCGTGGGGACGAGGCGCGAGCAACAGGACATGGTGAAGGCGGTGGAGGCGAACGGCATCAGGCCTGTCATCGACCGCCATTTCCCGCTTGACCAGCTTGGCGCCGCCTTCCGCCACCAGGAATCGGGCGCGCATTTCGGCAAGATCGTGGTCGACATCTGATGAACGCGCCGGCGCCCGGCAGGCTCCGCGTCGACATCGTCTCGGACGTGGTCTGCCCCTGGTGCCTGATCGGCTTCCGCCAGCTCGAGGCGGCGCTGCGGCTGGGCGTCCCGGTGGTGGAATTCCACACCGGCGAATACGCCCATGCCAGCGGCGAGGATCGCGCCCGCGAACTGCGCCGCATCGCCGACATGGCCGCGCTCGCCGCGAAGAACGGGATCGAACCGCACGCCGGCCACGGCCTCACCTTCGAGAACGTCCAGCCGATTGCCGCCATCCCTCAGATCGCCGAACTCAACATTGGCCACTACCTGATCGGCGAGGCGGTGTTCGTGGGGCTTGAGAACGCGATCCGCCGGATGCGCGAGTTGATGGACGAGGTGCGGTGAATAACGGGGATCTGCCAGCCCTCACAGCGGAACAGAAACGCTGGGCCTTTGGCGCGGCCGCGCTG
>JBKBTU010000054.1:0-12728 GCA_046290715.1 Sphingomonas sp.
TGACGAGCGTCTATCTGAACGACGCCGGCAACCTGCACTGAGTTCTACCTTCAACCCTTTACTGAGACGGAGTTTCGACATGGACGCAGAAGCCGCCAAGATGATCGGTGCCGGCCTTGCCGCGATCGGCATGGGCCTCGCCTCGCTCGGCGTGGGCAACGTGTTCGCCAAGTTCCTCGAGGGCGCGCTGCGCAATCCGGGTGCGGCGGACAGCCAGCAGGGCCGCCTGTTCATCGGTTTCGCGGGCGCCGAGCTGCTCGGCCTGCTCGCCTTCGTGACGATGATCATCCTGCTGTTCGTCGCCTAACCAACGGCCGTCCCGCCGGGCATCCGTGTCCGGCGGCCGGCTGCGGACCCGCGTCAAAGGTCTTCAATGCCCCAGATTTCGCAGATCGCCGCCACCTACGCTTCGCAGATCTTCTGGCTGCTCATCACCTTCGGCATCCTGTATTTCGGGATCGGCAAGATGATGGTGCCCAGGGTCATCGCGACCGTGGACGCGCGTGAAGGCCGGATCGCGGGCGACCTCGCCGCGGCCGAACAGGCCCGTCTCGCCGCCGACCAGGTCGAAGCGGCGTGGCGGGTGAAGATGGACGAGGCGCGCGCCGCGGCGCTCGCCGAGACCAGCGCCGCCAAGGCGCAGGCCGCGAAGGCGGCCGAGAGCCAGGTGAAGTCCGTCGACGCGGAACTCGCCGAGCGGCTGGCGCATCACGACCTCGCGGTCGGCAACGCCAAGGCGCAGGCGATGCTCAACCTCCAGACGGTCGCTGCCGAGGTGGCGCAGGATCTCGTCGCCAAGGTGTCTGGCCTGACCGTCAGCATCGACGCCGCCGCCGATGCGGTACGCAGGAGCAACGCGCATGGCTAATCACGCACAGGGTTCCGCACCCCGGGGCGATGCCGGCGACGCCGCCGTCGCCGCCAACCTCTCCGACGCCGCGTCGGCGCAGGGCCTGCAGCCGCACGACGTGCGCGACGGCAGCCAGCTCACCGCCAACGTGTCCGAGCCGGGCGCCGAGCACGTGCCCGAGGCGACCGCGCTCGGCTTCAACACCACCGGCTGGGTCGGCATCGCGGCGCTGGTCGTCCTGGTCGGCATGCTGATCGTCAAGGTGCCGGCGAAGATCGCCGCGGCGCTCGACAAGCAGATCGCCGGCGTGCGTGCGCAGCTCGACGAGGCGGCGAAGCTGCGTGCCGAGGCCGAGGCGCTGCGCAGCGAATATGAAGCCAAGGCACGCGCCGCCGAAGCCGATGCCGCGACGATGCGCAGCCACGCGCAGCAGGAGGCGAACCAGATCATCGCCAAGGCCAAGCGCGATGCGGAGGAGCTGATGGCCCGCCGCACCAAGCGCGCCGAGGACAAGATCGCCGCCGCCGAGCGCAGCGCCATCGCCGAGGTCCGCGCGCTGGCCGCGGACACCGCCGCCAAGGCTGCCGCGATCCTCGTCGCCGAGCATCACGACGCGGGCGCCGACCGCGCGATGACCGATCGCGCCATCGCCGGCCTGGGCCGCCCGAACTGACGCTCGGTCCTCCCCGGAACGGGGAGGGGCGTGTCGTCGCAGCCGGTGGTGAGGGGGTCGTTCCGCACCCACTGCCCAGTTTCCCTCCGTCACCCCGGACTCGTTCCGGCGTCCACCGCGCGGCGGGCGGCGGGTAGGAGGCTCAGTGCCTTCGCGTGCGGAGGGGTGAACCCCGGAACACGTCCGGGGTGCCGAATTCCATGTGCCATTCTCCGGGTTTGCCGGGGAGGATCTTTCCGATCGCGTCTCTTCACGGGTTTCCGGCGCGGTCGCTTCAGCAGAGCCCGCACAGGAGCAATCCCATGCCGTGGCTCATCCTCGGAATCGCCGTGTTCACCGAAATCTGCTGGGCGCTGAGCCTGAAATGGGCGGCGACGATCGCCACCTGGCAGGCCTCGAGCATCCCCGTCATCCTGTCCTTCGTCAACATGGGGCTGCTCGCGCTCGCCATGCGCGGGCTTCCCGCCGGCACCGCTTATGCGGTCTGGACCGGCTGCGGCGCGGTCGGCGTCATCATCGGCGGCGTGCTGCTGTTCGGCGACAGGGTCGGCCTGGTGCAGGCGGCGTTCATGGCGCTGACCGTCATCGGCATCGTCGGCACCAAGATGTTCGCCCAGGCGTGACGCCCGGCAGTGCACGAGCCTCCAGTGGTGCGTCACCCCGGCCTCGATCCGGGGTCCGCTGCCTGCACCGGCCGAGAAGCGGGACCCCGGGTCAAGCCCGGGGTGACGGAAGCATGGCAGCGATCCCTAAGTACGTGCGGGGTGACGGGCGAGGCCAGGCGAGCTACACGCCTATCACGCGCCGTGGCGCGAGGTGAGGTGGTGTCATGTCGATCCTGCTGTCGGTGCTGTTGATCGGGGTCCAGTCGCAAGCGGCGGACCGAGCGGGGAAATTCTCGATCGACATTCCCGCCGACGAGACGGTCACCACGCCCGCCGAGGCTGCGGCGAAGTCCGATGCGGGTCCCGCCGCATCCAGGCCGAAGGCCGAAAAGGCGACCGAACCCGCATCCACACCCGCAACGGTCGATCCCGCCCCTGCCGCGCCGGCAACACCTAACGCCCGCGCGCGCTTCTCGCTCGATACGCCGATCGTCGAACTGATCGCCGATGCACGCGCCAAGGCGGTGCTCGACAAGGACATGCCGGGCCTCAGCGACGACGCCAATCTCGCCAAGTTCCAGACGCTCTCGTTGCGTCGCCTCGCGCCGCTCAGCGGCGGGCAGATGACGGCGGAGCTGATGAACACGCTCGCCTACGATCTCGCCGCGCTCGGCGGTGGCGCGCCGCCCCCTGCCGCTCCGCCATCGCGCAAGGGCCTGCCGAGCGGGCGTTAACCTCTAGCCCCGCACCCGCGCGACTCCTACATGGGCGCGCATGTCCGGTTACGGTCCTCCCGATCGCTTCAACGAAGAACGCGCCACCTACACCGTCCGCGGGTCCGACGCGCCCGATATCGAGGCGGGGGTCGCGGCGATCCGCAACGTGCTGCAAACGCTGCCGAATCGCTCCGGCGTCTATCGCATGCACGATGCCAAGGGCGACGTGCTGTACGTCGGCAAGGCGCGTTCGCTCAAGCAGCGCGTCGCCAATTACACGCAGGTGAAGGGGCTCACCAAGCGGTTGCAGCGGATGATCGCGCAGACGCGATCGATGACGATCGTCACCACCAACAACGAGGCGGAGGCGCTGCTGCTCGAGGCGCAGCTGATCAAGCGCTACCGCCCCGCCTACAACGTGCTGCTGCGCGACGACAAAAGCTTCCCCTTCATCCTGCTGCGCGGCGACCACGACTTCCCGCGCGTCCAGAAGCACCGCGGTGCGCGGCGCGCACCCGGAAATTACTATGGCCCCTTCGCCAGCGCGGGCAGCGTCAACAACACGCTGAACGCGCTCCAGAAGCTGTTCCTGCTGCGCAGCTGCACCGACGGCTTCTTCAAGACGCGCGACCGGCCGTGCCTGCTCTACCAGATCAAGCGCTGCTCGGCGCCGTGCGTCGGGCGGATCGATACCGCGGGCTATGCGGAGCTGGTCGACGACTGTCGCGACTTCCTCGCCGGCAAGTCGACCAAGGTGCAGGCGAAGCTCGGCGCGCAGATGCAGGCGGCGGCCGAGAACATGGACTTCGAGCTCGCCGCGCTGCTGCGCGACCGGCTGAAGGCGCTGACCTTCGTCCAGGGCACGCAGGCGATCAACGCGGAGGGCGTCGGCGACGCCGACGTGTTCGCGCTCGCCTGCAAGGACGGCGTCATCGGCATCCAGGCCTTCTTCATCCGCGGTGGCCAGAATTGGGGGCACCGCAGCTTCTTCCCGCAGCACACCAACGACGTGCCCGAGGACGAGGTGCTGATCAGCTTCCTCACCCAGTTCTACGAAGAGGTGCCGCCGCCCAAGACGATCCTGCTCGACCGCGAACTCGGCGAGGGCGCGCTGCTCGGCGAGGCGCTGGGCGAGCGCGCGGGCTATAAGGTCGCGCTGTCGGTGCCGCAGCGCGGCGACCGCCGCCGCCTGATGGACCAGGCCAAGCGCAACGCGATCGAGGCGCTCGAACGCCGGCTGGCGGAGAGCACGACCCAGGCCAAGCTGCTGCGCGAGGTCGCCGAGCTGTTCGACCTGGCCGAGCCGCCGCAGCGCATCGAGATCTACGACAACAGCCATATCCAGGGCGCCAATGCGGTCGGCGCGATGGTGGTCGCGGGGCCCGAGGGCTTCCGCAAGGGCCAGTATCGCAAGTGGAACATCAAGGGGAACGAGGCGGCAACCGACAGCGACGTCGGCATGATGCGCGAGGTGTTCCGCCGCCGCTTCGCCCGCCAGCTGGAGGAGGCACCCGACCGCGACGACGGGACATGGCCCGACCTCGTGCTGATCGACGGCGGCAAGCCGCAGCTCGGCGCCGCCAAGGCGGTACTGGAGGACCTCGGCATCGAGGACGTCTGCCTCGTCGGCGTCGCCAAGGGGCCGCATCACGGTCGCGAGGGGCGCGAGGTGTTCCACCTGCTCGACGGGCGCGAATTCCAGCTGCCGGTCAACGCGCCGGTGCTCTTCTACCTCCAGCGGCTGCGCGACGAGGTCCACCGTTTCGTCATCGGCGCGCATCGCGACAAGCGCTCGAAGGCGATCGGCGCGAGCCCGCTCGACGAAGTACCGGGCATCGGCCCGGCGCGCAAGAAGGCGCTGCTGATGCATTTCGGCACCGGCCGCGCGGTCCGCAACGCCAGCCTCGAAGACCTCAAGAAGGCGCCGGGCGTGTCGGCCGGGGTCGCACAACAGGTCTACGACTTCTATCACGCGCGCTGAACCGTCACGATTTCTCCATTGCCGCTGCACGCCGCCGCGCTAGACTGCGGGGCATACAGGGGGATTGCTGAAACGATGACGATGCGGCGGCTGGCGCTGGTGGCGCTGTTCGGGTCCACGAGCTGGGCGGCGCACGCCGCGGACAAGGTCCTGTACCAGCCGGTGCCGGCCTGGGTGAAGCCGGTAAGCCCGCCAGCGCCGTCGAAGCCGTCGTCCGCAGGCGGCGACGACATGCCGGTGCGGTTGCTGCTCGCGGATCAGCAGGTCGCGCTGGAGCCGGGTACGGTCACGATCTATTCCAACATGGTGATGCAGATCGGCACGCCGCAGGGGTTGGCGGCGGGCAACATATCGCTGCCGTGGAAGCCGGATACCGGTTCGTTGATCGTGCACCGGCTGGTCATCCGGCGCGGCGACACGGTGATCGACGTGCTCGGTGCAGGGCAGACGTTCACCGTGGTACGCCGCGAAACCAACCTCGACAACGCCATGCTGGATGGCATGCTTACCGCGAACATCCAGCCCGAGGGGCTGCAGGTGGGCGACGTCGTCGAATTGGCGGCGTCGATCGTGTCCCGCGATCCGGTGATGCGACGCAACGCCGAATTCGTCGGTGGCGCCTGGAACGACGTGCCGATCGGCCGTGCGCATCTCCGCACCCAATGGCCGTCGGCGATGTCCGTCCGCTTCAAGGGGATCGGCGCCGGTCTCGTCGACGTCAAGCCGACCCATGTCGGCGATACGACGGCGGTGGAGATCGCGCTAGATGGGGTGGTACCTCCGCTGCTGCCCAAGGGTGCGCCGCCGCGTTTCCAGATCGGGCGGTTGTTCGAAGTGTCGACCTTCGCGACCTGGGGCGATGTCGCGGCGATGATGGCGCCGCTGTATGCCAAGGCCGCGACCCTGCCCGCCGACGGCCCGCTGGCGGCGGAGGTGACGCGCATTCGATCAGCCTCGAGCGACTCCCTGGTGCGCGCGCAGGCGGCACTCGGCCTCGTCCAGGATCGCATCCGCTATGTCGCGCTGGCGATGGGCACCGGTGGGCTGGTGCCTGCCGATGCCGCCACCACCTGGTCGCGCCGCTTCGGCGACTGCAAGGGCAAGACGGTCCTGCTGTTGGCGATGCTGCGCGCGCTGGGCGTCACCGCCGACGCCGTCGCGGTCAGCACGACGCTGGGCGATGGCATGGACACGCGATTGCCGCGGGTGAGCGCGTTCGACCACGTCGTCGTCCGCGCCGTTATAGCAGGCAAAACCTATTGGCTGGACGGCACGCGCAGCGGCGACACCTCGCTCGACCGACTGGCGGTGCCGGACTTTCGGTGGGGGCTGCCGTTGGTGGCAGGCGATGCGACGCTGGTCCGCATCATGCCCAAGCCGTTCGAGCGCCCGCAATCAGACGTGACGATCCGTATCGACGCCCGCGGCGGGTTGATGACCCCCGCACCGGTTACGGTCGAGCGGGTGGTGCGCGGCGACGCGGCGATCGGGCTGGGCACGGCACTGGCCAGCTTGAGCGGAGAGGCGCGCGATCGGGCGCTGCGCGACTATTGGAAGCGCGAATACGACTTCATCGACATCGCCTCTGCCACGACCAGCGCCGACGCAGCGACGGGGGAGCGTCGGCTGACGATGACGGGCAAGGCGCGGATGGACTGGACGTCGGGATGGTATGAAACCGACGGCATGGGCATCGGCTATCGTGCCGATTTCGCGCGCGATGCCAGCCCCGATCGCGACGCGCCGTTCGCGGTACCGTATCCCTATTATACGCGTACGGTGGAAACGATCCTGCTGCCCCCGGGATTTCCGGATCAGAAAGTCGAGGGCAAGAACGATATCGCCGCCACCGTCGCCGGCATCGAATATCGCCGGCGCGTATCGCTGACCAACGGTACCTTTACCGCGGAGCGCACCGAACGCTCGCTCGTGCCGGAATTTGCGGCGAAGGACGCGCCGGCAGCGCAGACGAAGCTGCGCGACCTCGCCGACCAGAGCCTGTATATCCGGCGTCCGGCCACCTATGCCGTGACCGACGCCGATCTCGCGGTGTGGCAGGCGAAGACGCTGACCTCCGACGATGCCTTCGTCGATCGTGGGTATGTCCTGCTGGATCGTCACCGGTTCGACGAGGCGCTGAAGGATTTCGAGGCGGCGCTGACCATCGCCCCGGGGAATGTGATGGCGCGCGCGGATCGTGGCATCACCCGCGTCTGGAAGCGGGAGTTTGCCGCCGCCGAAATCGATTTCGCCGCGGTCGAAAAGGTCGCGCCGAATAACGCGGTGCTGTGGCGCGGACGCGGCTTCGCGGCGGAAGGGCAGGGTGCGTTCAAACAGGCGGTCGAGGCCTATACACGCGCCCTGGCCATCGAACCCGGCAACGTCTTCAGCCTGATCGGCCGCGCCCGGACGAAGCGTGCGCTCGGTGACAACGAAGGCGCCTTGGCTGACCTCGCCGCTGCGTTGGTGACGGCGCCGAAGAACCCCGACGCATATCTGCTGCGAGCCAACATCCTGCGGGCGATGAACAAGCCCGAAGCGGCCGCTGCCGAGGCGGATGCGCTGCTGCGGGCAATGCCCGACAGCGACTATGCGCAGGTATCCGCCGCAAAGCTCTATGCCGCGACCGGTCGCAAGACGGACGCGCTTGCGGCCTTCGAGCGGGCGCTGGCGATCAAGCCCGCCGCATATATCTATCTCAACCGAATCGACATCCGCGATCGCAGCGATCACGCCGGCCGTGCGGCCGATATCGCCGCGGCCGCGAAGCTCGAACCCGATTCGCCGAGCGTCCTGGCCTATCGCGCGACGATGCTGATGCAGGACGGCAAGTATGCGGAGGCCGTCGCCGCCTATGACGCACAACTCGCCTCGCTGCCCGGCAACACCTACGCCCTCAATGCACGCGGCGTCGCCAAGGTGCGGGCCGGCGACGTGAAGGGCGGCGAAGCCGATCTGGCGGCCACCGCCGCCAAAGCCAGCGAGCCGGTCGACTTCAACAATCTGTGCTGGGCAAAGGCGACCGCGGGCATCCTTCTGCCTTCGGCGCTGGCGGATTGCGACAAGGCGTTGGCGGGCTCACCAAAGGTCGCCGGCTATCTCGACAGCAAGGGGTTGGTGCTGCTGCGACTCAACCGGAACGACGATGCGATCGCCGTCTACGATGCCGCGATCGCCATCGCGCCGGACCTTGCCGGATCCCTCTACGGTCGTTCGATCGCCTGGCAACGCAAGGGCGATGCCGCACGGGCTGCGGCCGATCGCAATGCCGCCCTCAAGAGCGACGCCCAGATCGCGGTGGAATTCGCGGATTTCGGCGTAACCGGATGATCGCCGTCGTAACGATTCGCTACTTATTCACCCGCAGCGGCTAGGGCCGGGGCATGACCCCCGTGTTCCTCACCGTCGACACCGAATTTGCCTGGCGGCACCACGCCGCCGGGCTGGACGTCGAGACGATCTACGCGCGCTCGCTCGAGCCGGCGGGCGTCGGCCTCGGCTACCAGCTCGCGCGGTTGGCGGAGCATGGCCTGAAGGCCTGCTTCTTCGTCGATCCGATGCCGGCGCTCGTCTTCGGCCTGTCGCCCATCCAGCGGATGGTGGAGACGATCCTCGCCGCGGGGCAGGAGGTGCAGCTGCACCTCCATCCCAATTGGGCGGGCGCCGAGGCCGGCGATCGCGGCGCGCATTTCGGCCGGTTCCAGATGCACGAATATACGCTCGCCGAGCAGACCGGGCTGATCACCGGCGCGATCGACCTGCTGGTCGCGGCCGGCGCGCCGCGACCAATCGCCTTCCGCGCCGGCGGCTATGCGGCGAACGCGGACACGCTGCGCGCGCTGGCGGCGCTGGGGTTCGTCTACGACAGCAGCCACAATGGCGCGGAGCCGGCGGAAAGCCGCATCGGCCTGCCGCCGTCGCGGATCGCACCGATCGAGCAGGAGCTGATCGAGGTGCCGGTGACGGTGATCGAGGACGCGCCCGGCATGTGGCGTACCTTCCAGCTCTGCGCGCTGTCGGGGCTCGAAACCGAGGCCGCGCTCGATCATGCCGCCGCGCACGAGCATGCCGCGGTGACCATCGTCAGCCACGGCTTCGAACTCGCAAACCGGCTGGGGACGCGCGCCAACGCCGTCCACGTGCGCCGCTTCGACACCCTGTGCCGGCTGCTGGCGGCACGCGCCGACCGGCTGCCGACGATGCACTTCGCCGATCGCCCGGCGCTGCCGCTCGACCGCGACGACGCCCCGCTCGCCGCCAATGCGCTGCGCCGGCGGCTGCGGCAGGCGGAGCAATTGTGGTCGAACTGGGTCGCGGAGCGCGCGGCGTGACGACGATCGCACTTAAGTTCCAGGTCGGCGCGCGGACGCTGGCGAGCGTGCCGCGGCGGCTGACCCGCGTCGCGCTGTCGCTCGACGAGGCGCTGGCCGGTAAGGTGCCGCCGTTGCCTGCGGGCGACGGCGACGGCTATCTCGTCACCTCGCTGCCGGCGGATCTGGCCGGCGCGCTGGGCGGAGAGGGGCGGCTCGCCGCGATCCGGCAACGCTACACGCGCTTCTATACCGACCTCACGATCGGTCATGCCGCGTGGCTGGCGACGCTGTCGGGCTCGGCCCGCTCGACGCTCAAGCGCAAGCTCCGCAAGGCGGAGGCCGCCGGGCTGGAGGTGCGCCGCTATCGCACGACGGAGGCATTCGCCGCCTTCCATCCGCTCGCCCGCGCGGTGTCGGCGCGGACCTATCAGGAGCGGCTGCTCGATGCCGGCCTGCCAGACGATGCGGCGGCGGTGGACCGGCTGCGCGCGCTCGCCGGTGCGGACTGCTTGCGCGCTTGGCTGCTGCTGATCGGCGGCGTGCCGGCGGCCTATCTGTGCTGCACGGCGCAAGGGAGCGCGCTTCGCTACGACCATGTCGGGCACGACCCTGCGCTCAACGACCTCTCTCCGGGCACGGTGTTGCAGGCCTATGCGTTCGAGGATCTGTTCGGCGATCGCTTCGCGCGCTTCGATTTCACCGAGGGCGAGGGCCAGCACAAACGGCAGTTCGCGACCGGCGGCATCGCCTGCGTCGACCTGCTGCTGCTGCGCCCGACGCTGGCGAATCGCATGACGCTCGCGGCACTCGCCGCATTCGACGGCGCCATGGCCCGCGCCAAGCGGGCGACCCGGCATCCGCGGCTGGCGGCGCTGGCGAAGCTGGTGCGGCGGTAGCGCGTTGATCGGTCCATCGGCATTGTGCTCCTGCGCACGCAGGAGCCCAGGGTCGAAGACGATGTCCTGCGTGGCTCTGGGTTCCTGCTTGCGCAGGAACACGGCAAAGCCGCGCCGGAGTTATCGGGGACCGCTTTGGCGCAGCGCTGGCGGCGGCGGGGATGCGAGCTATATCCTCACCCGATGCACCTGCGCACCGAAGCCATCGTCCTCGCCGTCCGCGCGCACGGCGAACACGGAGCGGTGGTGCGTGCGCTGACGCGGGGCGATGGCGTGCAGCCGGGCTATGTGCGCGGCGGCCGGTCGCGGCAGCTGCGGCCGGTGCTGCAACCCGCGAACGCGATTCTCGGCGAATGGCGCGCGCGCACCGGCGAGCAGCTCGCGGCGCTGACCGTGGAGCCGCTGCACAGCCGCGCCGCGCTGCATGGCCAGCCGCTGGCGGCGGCGGCGCTCGCCTGGCTCACCGCGCTGACCACCGCCGCTCTGCCGGAGGCGCAGCCCTATCCGCGGCTATTCGATGCCCTTGGCGCGGTGTTCGACGCGATCGAGGCGGCGCCGGCGGCGCGGGGCTGGGCGAGCGCGCTCGCCCGCTACGAATTGCTGCTGCTCGCCGAGCTCGGCTTCGGCCTCGATCTCAGCGCCTGCGTCGTCACCGGCCAGGTCGACGACCTCGCCTTCGTCAGCCCGCGCAGCGGCGGCGCGGTCGGCCGCGGCGCGGCCCTTGGCTATGAGGAGCGA
The DNA here is from genome assembly GCA_046290715.1 of Sphingomonas sp. Lineage (GTDB taxonomy): Bacteria > Pseudomonadota > Alphaproteobacteria > Sphingomonadales > Sphingomonadaceae > Sphingomonas. The sequence continues at coordinate 10,773 of JBKBTU010000054.1, forward strand.
TTGTTCCCGCTGCCCGGGTTCCTGACCCGGGGCGGGGCGGCGGACTGGCCCGACATCCTCGCCGGGCTGGCGATCACCGGCCATTTTCTCGGCCGCGACCTGCTCACCGATCGGCGCGCCGAGCCGCTGGTCGCGCGCGAGCGGCTGATCGCGCTGATGAAAAGGGCCGTTGCGTGACGGGCGCGCGCGAGGCTAGGCAGCGCGCATGGCATTGATCGCACTCCTGCCGGGCGACGGCATCGGACCCGAAGTCATCGCAGAGGCGCGCGCGGTGCTCGACGCGCTTGCGCTCGACCTCGCCTATGAGGAGGCACCGGTCGGCGGCGTCGCCTATCACACGCTCGGCCACCCGCTGCCCGACAGCACGCTCGACGTCGCGCGACGCGCCGACGCGTTGCTGTTCGGCGCGGTCGGTGATCCGACCTGCGACAATCTCGAGCGCGCGCTCCGGCCGGAACAGGCGATCCTCGGCCTGCGCAAGCATCTCGGCCTGTTCTCCAACCTGCGCCCCGCGACGCTGTTCGAGGGGCTCGAGGACGCCTCGGCGCTGAAGCCGGAGGTCGCGCGCGCGATCGACCTCGTCATCGTGCGCGAACTCAACGGCGACGTCTATTTCGGCGAAAAGGGCCGCCGCACCGCCGCCTCCGGCGCGCGCGAGGGCTATGACATCATGAGCTACGACGAACACGAGGTGCGCCGCATCGCGCGCGTCGGGTTCGAGACCGCGCGCCGCCGCCGTGGGCAGCTCTGCTCGGTCGACAAGGCAAACGTGCTCGAAACCTCGCAGCTGTGGCGCGACGTGGTGATCGAGGTGGCGGCGGACTATCCCGACGTGACGCTCAGCCACATGTACGTCGACAATGCCGCGATGCAGCTGGTGCGCAACCCGGGCCAGTTCGACGTGATCGTCACCGGCAACCTGTTCGGCGACATCCTGTCCGACCAGGCGTCGATGTGCGCGGGCTCGATCGGCATGCTGCCCTCCGCCAGCCTCGACGACGCGGGCAAGGGGCTGTACGAGCCGATCCACGGCTCGGCCCCCGATATCGCGGGGCAGGGCAAGGCGAACCCGTGCGCGGCGATCCTGTCGGCGGCGATGATGCTGCGCCATTCGCTCGGGCAAGCGGCGGCCGCCGACCGGATCGAGGCGGCGGTGGCGCACGCGATCCGCGACGGCGCGCGGACGGCGGATCTCGGCGGTACGATGAGCACCTCCGCGATGGGGGATGCGGTGCGCGCGGCGCTGTGAACCTCGGGCGGTGAGCACGCTTCTCGAGATCGCGGTCGTCATCCCGACCTTCAACGAACGCTCGAACGTGCCGACGTTGGTCGCCAAGCTCGACCAGGCGCTCGCCGGGCGCCGCTGGGAGGCGATCTTCGTCGACGACGACAGTCCGGACGGCACCGCCGACGCCGCGCGCGAGCTCGGCCGGATCGACCCGCGGGTGCGGGTGATCCATCGTATCGGCCGGCGCGGCCTGTCGTCGGCGTGCATCGAGGGGATGTGCGCGACCGCGGCGCCGGTGGTGGCGGTGATCGACGGCGACCTGCAGCACGACGAGACGTTGCTGCCGGCGATGCTCGACCTGTTGCAGCACGACGCCGAGCTCGACGTCGTGGTCGGCTCACGCTTCGTCGATGGCGGCGGCACCGGCGACTGGGATCGCGACCGCGTCGCCAAATCGGCCTTCGCCACCAAGCTGTCGCGCCGGGTGCTGAAGGGCGACCTCAGCGACCCGATGAGCGGTTTCTTCGCGATCCGCACCGCGCACGTCCGCCGGCTCGCGCCGGACCTGTCGGCGATCGGCTTCAAGATCCTGCTCGACCTGATGACGACCAGCGCGACGCCGCTGCGCTTCGCCGAGCTGCCCTACACCTTCCGCGTGCGCACGGAGGGGGAGAGCAAGCTCGATCACGTCGTTGCGATGGAGTATCTGATCGCATTGTACGACCGGT
>JBKBTU010000549.1:0-614 GCA_046290715.1 Sphingomonas sp.
GGGGGAGCTTGGGTCGGTCGCCTCCGGGGTGCAGGATGACGGGCGATGTTTGCCGACACAGCGCGCGACCTTTGGCCGAGTCGCGGCCCCGGTGGAGGCCGGGATCATCGTCGGGCGAGGCGGCGGCATTGCGCCGTCTCGGCGGCGCCGGGTCCGTGGATCCCGGCGTCCGCCGGGATGACGAAGGTGGGGAGCGCGGCGCTCGCCGCTCGCGCGCGCCCTCCGCGCCTCCGCGTGGAAGTAGCCTGATCCTGCATCGTCTTTGCGACTTCGCGTCTTCGCGCGAACCACTAACCCCGCTACCCCCCCGCGCCCGCCGCTGGCCGCCGCGCGCGCCGCCCGTTGGGTGGCGCGCTTCCCGCGGCGACGCGGGCGGGGCGCGGAAACCTCGATTGCAGGGAGCCGGTCTCGACTTCGATCGGATGGCGGACGCGTATGTCCAGGCCGCCCGGCTAAAGGCGTCCGCGCCCAGCTCTGCTCAGGTTTCCACCACCCGGTTCTTCGAAGCGATGGCGCGCCACCACGGCGGGCCGCCGGCTGTGCGACGGAGGGCGGCATGGCGAAGACGGTGGAAGCGGCGATGACCCTGATGCTGATGGCGGTGTCGCTGCTCG
>JBKBTU010000550.1:0-612 GCA_046290715.1 Sphingomonas sp.
GCAAAGCTGCCCATCACGCTGGTGGTGAAGGGCGCGTTGACCGTGCCCGAGCCGGTGAGCAGACCCGACAGCATCAGATAGTCGCCCGACGACGTCAGCGTGCCGTTGTTGAGGATCGTGCCGGTGTTCTGGCGAATCTCCATGAGGCTGGTCAGCGATGCGCCGCTGGCGATCGTCAGCTGCGACGTGGCGCCCATGATCGTGAAGCGGTCGATTGTCACGGTCGAGTTGAGCGTGACCACGCCGGTGTTGCGGAGCGTCACGTCATAATAACGACCGATCTGTCCGGTGGTGCGGACGCCGTCGACATTGTTCGGCACAAAGCCGGTCGCGCCGGGCAGCCCGTTGGCGAGCGTCGGTGCCGGTGCAACAGTATCGGTGTAGCCCGGAGCTGCCTGCGGCGAGTCCAGCCCGGCGGTCAGACCATAGCTACCGGTGACATTGGCGATCGCCGGAGCGCTCGAGTCGACTGCGCCGCTCGGTGCGTTGGTCGTGAACGTGCCGGTGGCGAGATCGTAGCACTCGAAAGTCGGGTTGGGCGACGTGTTCGGCGACTGGAAGCACAGCTCGCCAAATTCCGGACCATTGCCCGAATTCGCACCGCCCAGATGG
>JBKBTU010000551.1:0-611 GCA_046290715.1 Sphingomonas sp.
CGCCGCCAAGATCGAGCCGATCGGCTTTCTCGACCCGCGGGTGCGCGCGTGGATGATCTGTGGCCTGGTCCTCGGTCACGCGCAGGCGATGGCGGGGCAGGTGATCGGATTCCTGATCATCGACCGGCTGGGTGTCGCGCCGCTGGAGGCGATCGAGGCCACGGGGCTGGTACTGATGATGGGCGCCGGATCGGCGCTGCTGGTGCAGTGGGGGATCATCCCGCTGCTCTCGCTTACCCCGCGCCAGCTGATGCTGATCGGGCTGGTGTTGAGCGCGGTCGGCTGCCTCGCGACGGGCACGGCGACGTCGCTCTACGGCATCGCCACCGCCTATGCGCTGACGACGATGGGGTTCGGCTTTTCACGACCGGGCTTTACCGCCGGATCGTCGCTGGCAGTCCCGCAGGGGGCGCAGGGGTCGGTGGCAGGGAAGGTCACGTCGATCAACGGCGCGGCGTTCATCCTCGGCCCGTCGATCGGCGTCGCGCTCTATGGGGGATGGCGGCCGCTCCCCTATCTGGTCGCGGCCGCCGCCCTGGCCATTCTGGTCGTCTATGGCTGGTTCAGTCTTCGGACGAGCGATTCCGCCCCTGCAGCATCCCCGGAGCAAT
>JBKBTU010000552.1:0-611 GCA_046290715.1 Sphingomonas sp.
ACGCTGACGCGCCAGCTGGTCGCGACCTGGGATCAGGGCGATCAGGCCAAGGTGCCGGTGCTCGCCGGGTTCAATGCGGGCGAGATCCGCTCGCTTCCGGTGCTGCTCCCGCCCGTGCCGGCCAGTGCCGAGGCGTATGAGGCAGCAATTCATGCGCGCTATGGCGACCTGGCCGACGCATTTCTGCGTCTCTACCCGTCGAGCAACATCAAGGAGTCGCTGCTCGCGACGACCCGCGATGCGCTCTACGGCTGGACTGCAGCCAGGATGGCGATCGGGCAGACCGCGATCGGGCAAAGTGCCTATCTCTACCTGTTCGATCATGGCTATCCGGCGGCGGACGAACATGGCCTGCACGCCTTCCACGCCGCCGAAATCCCCTATGTGTTCGGCACTGCCAACCGCACGCCGCCTTATTGGCCCAAAATTCCCGACGACGTGGCCAACCGCCGTCTCTCCGATGCGATGCTGAGCTATTGGGCAAGTTTCGCGCGCACCGGCACGCCGGTCGCCGACGGGCAGCCGGCATGGGAGGCCTATGGCAAGGCCGCCCATTATCTGCGGTTCGCGGGCAAGCCGCAGCCGGGCACGCGGCTGATGCCCGGCATGTT
>JBKBTU010000553.1:0-611 GCA_046290715.1 Sphingomonas sp.
TGAGGAAGAGGCGATCGCGATCGCCAATTCCACGCCCTATGGCCTGGCCGCCGGGCTGTGGTCGTCCGACACCGGCCGCGCGCACCGCGTCGCCGCCCGGATCGAGGCGGGCATGGTGTGGGTCAACACCTATCGCTACATCCGCTGGTCCACTCCCTATGGCGGGGTGAAGCAGAGCGGCTGGGGCCGTGAGAACGGGATCGAGGGGCTGGACCCGTTCCTGGAATCAAAGACCACGATCATTTCCACGACCGGCAAGTTTCCGGACCCGTTCGCAAGCTAGGAGATGGCAACCACCTCCTATCCATCGTCATTCCCGCGCAGGCGGGAATCCATTGCGGCGGACATTGAGGCTCAATCCGCAAGCGCAGCCCGAATGGATCCCCGCCTGCGCGGGGATGACGACCGTGCTGGCTTCAACATGCCCAATCAACAAGGACATAAAAATGCGTTTGAACGGTAAGCTCGCCATCGTCACCGCCGCCGCATCCGGCATGGGCCGCGCGGGTGTCGAACGGTTCGTGCGCGAAGGCGCAAAGGTTGCCGCGATCGACATCAGCGCAGAGGCGCTGGAGGCTGTCGTCGCGGAGTTCGGGGCCGACAAGGTGACG
>JBKBTU010000554.1:0-611 GCA_046290715.1 Sphingomonas sp.
GGAACTTGGTCACCCCTGTGCCGTAACCATTGGTTTCGGCGTGGGAAATCGCAGCCGCCACCGCTTCGTCTCCGGTCTGCACCTCAGCCCCGGCAAAGCCGCGCAGATAGCGCACCCGCTCCGATTTCATCGGAACATAGGCTTCGGTCAGCGCCTCATCGCGCGCTTCGCCACGCTCTTCGGGACCGAACACCGCGTTGATCGGCAGGCCGTATTTCGTCGCGAACTCGAAATCGCGCGCATCATGCGCCGGGCAGCCGAAAATCGCGCCGGTGCCGTAGTCCATCAGCACGAAATTGGCGATCCACACCGGCAGTTCCCAGTCGGGGTTCAGCGGGTGTTTCACCCGGATGCCGGTGTCATAACCGATCTTTTCCGCCGTCTCGATCTCTTCGGCAGAGGTGCCGCCCCGGCGGCATTCGGCCACGAAAGCCGCCACCTTCGGGTCGGATTCCAGCCCCCGCGCCAGCGGATGATCGGCCGAGATCGCGGCAAAGCTTGCGCCCATCAGCGTGTCGGGCCGGGTGGTATAAACCTCCAGCCTGTCAAACCCCGCCGGTGCGCCCACGGTTTCAAACCCGAACTGCAACCCGCGTGACCGGCCGATCCAG
>JBKBTU010000555.1:0-610 GCA_046290715.1 Sphingomonas sp.
GGGAGCAGCACTTCCGAGTGGATCACGTCCGCCTTGTTCGAGAAGTCGTGATGCCGTCCCAGCCGCTCATCGAACAGCTCGCTACCAGAGCGGTAGGCGGCGGACGCGACAGCGCTGGAGCCGTTGGCACGGCTGACCACCTTGGCGCTGAAATGATAGATCGCCATCGCGCCACCGCTTCTACCCTTCTGAGCGCAAGTCGGCAACGACGTATAAGCGCGCACTCACAATCCGCTCCGCTCCTTGCTTGTGACTGCCTGCGCTTCTGCTAAAGTGCGTGCTAACTAATCGGCTTGCCGAACTGCTACGGTCCGACGCGGAGGATGGTGCCCCAATGGCAAAGGTGCGAGACTACAACGCGGAACTGAAGGCGCTGGAGGACCGCGCTCGCGGTCTGAAGGCCAAGCGTATCGAACAGCTCGGTAGCCTCGTCACCTCAACGGGTGCCGACACACTCGATCTCGAAACGCTCGCCGGTGCCCTGCTCGATGCGGTGGCCGCGAAGGATGCAAATGCGAAGGAGGCATGGCGTGTGAAGGGCGCTGCTTTCTTTCAACGACGCGGGCGCAAAGGCGGCAAAGCTGCTGGTGGCGACGACGCTGGCGCAGCG
>JBKBTU010000556.1:0-609 GCA_046290715.1 Sphingomonas sp.
GGTCGGACATGTCCCAGCGCATGGCGAACAGGAACATCAGCACCCCGCCGGCCAGCACGATTGGCATGGCCCAGTCCTGCGCGGCGGGAAATGCGATCATGATCAAGGCGATGAGCACGCCGATGACCGCCGCTGCCCCCGCCGCAACGGTGATCGGCACCATGAAGCGCCGCCAGTGCAGCCATGCCGCCGCCGCCGTGGCGAGCCCAACGGTGGCCGCGATGCCCGCCCCGACCTGACGCGCCAGCATCTCATTGTCCGGACCGACATAGCGTTCGAGCCATTCCACATTGTCGGCCACCACGCCGACCAGGGTCGCGGCGACCCCCCCGACAAAGGCGAGCAACAACAGGATGCTGGGCAGGGCCATGCGGCGCACCCGGGTGAAATATTCGGCCAGCCCCCAGGCCAGCGCCGCGACCGCCAGCCCGCCCAGCCACGGCTTGATCTCACCGCCGATCCAGGCGACCGCGACGAGCATCAGCGCCGCGGCGATCGCGACGAAAATGTCGTTGAACCCGGTCAACAGCCGGAAATGCTCCTCATCCGCGATCGGCGCGGCGCGCATCGAGGCGATATGACTGCGGAATGCGGCGGCGGCCTCCGGGC
>JBKBTU010000557.1:0-608 GCA_046290715.1 Sphingomonas sp.
CAATGTCGCGACCCTGCTGCGCCTGTCGCGCCTGCTCCCCGACAGCATCGATATCGGCCCGCTGCTGGAGGATGCCAAAACGCAGCTGCACGAGGAGGCCGATTACCGGCGCGAGGCGGAGATGCTGGCGCTCTATGGCGATACGCTCGCCGACCGGCCAGAGTTCATCGTGCCGCGCGGCGATCCGGCGCTGACGACCGACCATATCCTCGCGATGGACTTCGTCGCGGGCCGACCGATCGAGAGCGTCGAGACGGCGAGCCAGGACGAGCGCAACCGCGTGGCCGCGCTGCTGATCGATCTGGTGCTGGACGAACTGTTCCGCTTTGGCGTCATGCAGACCGATCCCAATTTCGCCAACTATCGCTACCAGCCCGAGACTGGCCGTATCGTCCTGCTCGATTTCGGTGCGGCGCGGCGGATTTCGCCCGAGCTGGTCGCGGGCTATCGCCTGTTGCTCGGCACGGCATTGTCAGGCGACCGTACCGCCACCGAACAGGCGGCGGTGGATTCCGGCTTCATGGGCCAGCGTGCGCGTGAGCGGCATCCGGCACTGATCGCGTCGATGGTCGATGCGATCCTGACCGAGCTGGAGCGCGGACCGGAAT
>JBKBTU010000558.1:0-605 GCA_046290715.1 Sphingomonas sp.
GAAATTGGCGCCGAGCTGAGCCCGGGCCTGCGCAAACGCAGTCCAGTCCACCAGCTGGTCCGTTCCGAGCGTCGCCACATCTACCTCCCGACCCTGCGTTTCGTCAGTGTCACGAATATGGGTAACCGGGTAAACGTCTCGTTGACAGAGCGCGGTTAATGCGCCGGAAACGTCACCTCGATCAGCCGGAATCGCGATCGAACGGGTTCTTTGACGGGCGCATGGTCAGTCGCACCGGCACTGCGCCAAAGCCGAACTCCTTGCGCATGCTGTTCACCAGATAGCGTTCATAGCTTTGCGGCAGCTGATCGACACGGGTGCCGAACAGGATGAAGCTGGGCGGACGCGTCTTGGCCTGGGTCACATAGCGTGGCTTGATCCGTCGGCCGCCGGGTGCAGGCGGCGGGTTCGCCTCGATCGCGCGTTCGAACCAGCGGTTGAGCTGGCCGGTCGTGATCCGGCGCGACCATGCCTCGCGGGTCTCGAACGCGACCTTGATCAGCGTATCGAGCCCCTTCCCGGTCGCCGCCGACACGGTCAGCAACGGCACGCCCTTCACCTGCGCCAGCCCCTCGTCCAGCGCACCCTTAACGCCGTTGAACAGG
>JBKBTU010000055.1:0-12569 GCA_046290715.1 Sphingomonas sp.
AACGGGCCGATCCCCGCCTGCATGTCCGCCATGAAGAAATTGAGCGCCTGAAGCGCGCCGCGCGCGCGCCGCTGATCGCTGTCGTTCCGACCGCCATCGGCGGGGGATTCGGATATCGTGCCTGCTGCCGTCGCCGCCATCGCCGTCCTGCCGCTGCTGATCGTGCGGCCCCCAACCCGGCAACAGTTTGAAATATCCGCGACGGACCTGATTTATGTCAATTGAGGACGGGCGGAGCGGCCGCGGTACCTGGGGGAAGGCGGCAGGGCGGCAGTAGCGCGGCTGCCGAGCCGCCTCCCCTCGCGTCGGCTCAGCGGCAGACGCGTACACGGCGATGGTGGCGGATCACGGTGCGGCAATGGCGATCGCGCCCGTAATGATGGCCGCGGTCGTGGCGGATGTGGCGATAGTCGCGATGATAGCCGCGCTGCTCGTAATGACGGCCACGGTCGTGATCGCGGCGCTGCGCATCGGCGCTGCCGGCCACGCCGACGGTCGCGGCCAGCATGCCGACGGCGGCAAGGATCGTCTTGAAGCTCATGGGATCATCCTTTCGCACCCGGAACGGGATGCGGGGCAGTACGCATGCAAAAGGACATCGTTCCTGTCTGATCGAGGCGAGCACTGGGCACTCCAAAAGGATTGACGACGTGTATCAAAATCGATACATATAAGGGGTGAAACCGATCGTGTTCCTTGGCGACAGTCTCGATCGATTACGGGACTTTCCGGAGGATGCGCGCTCCGAAGCCGGGCACCAGCTGAGCGAGGTGCAGCACGGCAACGATCCCGACGATTGGAAGCCGATGAAGACGGTCGGTCCCGGCGTGCGTGAGATCAGGATCAGGGACGAAGCCGGTGCCTTTCGGGTCATCTATCTCGCGACGCTGCCGGACGCAGTGCTGGTCCTTCACGCATTCCAGAAGAAGACGCAGGCCACGATGCAACGGGATATCGACATGGCAGCGCGGCGCCTGCGGGCATGGAAAGGATGACGACAATGGACGTCCAGCACTTCGACAGCGTCTTCGACGCGCTTGCCGATACGCCGGCCGAAGCCGCCAACCTGAAGGCACGCTCCACCCTGCTGTCCGCACTCAAGGCGCGCATCCGGTCCTGGAATGTGTCACAGGAGGCCGCCGCGCACCGGCTCGGTATCACCCGCCCGCGCCTCAACGATCTCCTCCAGGGCAAAATGGCGAAATTCTCGCTGGATGCGCTGGTCAATCTTGCCACCGCGTCTGGCCTTACGGTGCAGGTCCAGATCGCGGAAGCGGCCTGACGGTCCCCGCATGTCCCGCTTCGCCTCGCTCGCGCTGCCGCTGCCGCTGATCCAGGCGCCGATGGCGGGCGTTTCGACGCCGGCGCTGGCGGCGGCCGTGTCGGAGGCGGGGGGATTGGGATCGATCGCGGTCGGGGCGACCGATGCTGCGGGCGCGCGGGCGATGATCGCCGAGACGCAGGGACTGACCGCGCGGCCGTTCAACGTCAACCTGTTCGTCCATGCCGCGCCGCGCGTCGATCCGGTGCGCGAGGCGGCGTGGCTCGCCTGGCTGGCGCCGCATTTCGCCGCGTTCGGGGGCGCGCCGCCTGCCGCCCTGCGCACGATCTACCGCAGCTTCGCCGACGATCCCGCGATGCTGGCGATGCTGCTCGACACCGCGCCCGCGGTGGTCAGCTTCCATTTCGGCCTGCCGCCCGCCGAGACGATCGCGGCGTTGCGCGGACGCGGCATCGTCCTGCTCGCGACCGCGACCAGCCTGGCGGAGGCGCGCGCGATCGAGGCGGCGGGGATCGACGCGATCGTCGCGCAGGGGATCGAGGCGGGCGGCCACCGCGGCATGTTCGATCCCGCCGCACCCGACGCTGCGCTCGGCACGGTCGCCCTGGTGCGGCTGCTGGTGCGCGAGGTGGGGCTGCCGGTGATCGCCGCGGGCGGGATCATGGACGGCGCCGGCATCGCGGCCTCGCTCGATCTCGGCGCGATCGCCGCGCAGCTCGGCACCGCCTTTGTCGGCTGCCCGGAGTCGTCCGCGGACGCCGCCTATCGTGCCGCGCTCGCCGGGCCCGGCGCGCATCACACACGGATGACCGCGCTCGTCTCAGGCCGCCCGGCACGGTCGCTGCCCAACCGCTTCACCGTGCTGGAGGAGGCGGCGGACGTGCCCGTGCCGCCCGATTATCCACGCGCCTATGACGCGGGCAAGGCGCTGCATGCCGCCGCGCGGGCGGTGGGCGAACATGGCTTCGGCGCGCAATGGGCGGGCCAGGGCGCGCCGCTCGCCCGGGCGATGCCGGCGGCAGAGCTCGTCGCGACACTACGCCGCGAGCTGACGCTGTCACACGACCGTAACCGGGATCGCATGCGCCCGTCATAAACGCGCGCCAACGGGAGCGGCGACACGACCGGCGCCACGGGAGCGCCGGCGTCACGCTTCTGGGGGGAGCATCATGCACGCCATCCGTTCCGGCATCCGCGGCTTCGCGGGCGCCTCGCTCGTCGCACTCGCCGTCGCCGGCCAGCCCGCGTTCGCCGCCATCACCGATGCACCGACGCCGGCCGGAGCTCCTGCCCCCGGCCCGATCGTCTCGGGCCGCATCTACGACACGACCGGCGTCGCGCTGCCCGGCGCGCGCGTCGTCGTCGAGGGGACGGGCGCGGAGGCGACCACCAATTTGCAGGGCGAATTCACCGTCGCCGCGCCCGATGCGAGCGGCGCGGTGACGCTGCTGATCGACTATCTCGGCCGCCCGTCGGCGACGCGCACGGTGACGCCCGAGGAGCGCGGCCGCGCCATCGCCTTCACCCTCCCCGCAGCAAGCGGCGAAGAGGGCGACATCGTCGTCACCGGCGCCTCGCTGCTCGACAATACCGCGCGTGCGCTCAACCAGCAGCGCACCGCCGACAACACCGTCACCGTCATCTCGGCGGACGCGATCGGCCGCTTCCCCGATCCCAACATCGCCGAGGCGCTGCAGCGCGCGCCGGGCGTCGGCATCGAGCGCGACCAGGGCGAAGGCCGCTACATCAACGTCCGCGGCGCGCCATCGGAATGGTCGGCGATCTCGGTCGACGGCATCCAGATCCCCTCGGTCGACCCCACCACGCGGGCCGTCGACCTCGACACCCTCCCCTCCGACATCGTCGCCAACCTCGAGGTGACGAAGTCCCTCCTGCCCTATCAGGATGCGGATTCGATCGCCGGCGCGGTCAACATCACGACGCGCTCGCCGTTCGACCGCAAGGGCTTCGCGCTCACCGGCATGGCGGGCGCGAGCTACAACCAGTTCGGCAAGGGCAGCGACTATCGCGGCTCGGCCGCGGTCAGCGACACCTTCGGCGCCGACCGCCAGTTCGGCGTGCTGCTGTCGGGCAGCTATTCGCGCACGCATCGCCGCCCCGACAATGTCGAGAACACCTGGTCGCAGACCCCCGCCGGGCTGCGCGTCACCGAGACGTTGTTCAAGGATTACGACACCAAGCGCACGCGCATCGCCGGCACCGGCGCGTTCGAATGGCGCCCGTCCGACGCGACGCACGCCTGGGTGCGCGGCACCTATGCCCGCTTCGAGGACGACGAGTTCCGCGACCGCATCGGCATCCTGTGGAGCGAGGGGACGCTGCTCACCGGCTCGACCGACCGCGCCGCCTCGTACAGCAACACGCGCATCGAGAAGCAGGTGCGGCACCGGAAGCAGGTCAACGAAATCTGGTCGGCGACCGCCGGCCTCGAGCAGCGCCTCGGCGAGGACGGCACGATCCGCCTCGACGCCGCCTATAGCGAAAGCTCGCAGACCTATCCGCGCCGCGACGAACTGCTGTTCCGCTCGTCGCTGCGCCCGACGCTGTCCTACGATTTCGCCGATGCCGACCTGCCGCGCTATTCGCTGTTCACCAGCAAGGAGCATCTCCAGATCGGCACCTACAGCTTCCGCGAGAACACCTACCGGTCGAACACGACCAAGAACGACGAGCTGACGCTGGCGGTGCGCACCGATCTGCCGGTCGGCGCGATCACCTTCTCGAGCGGCGGCAAGTATCGCGAACGCCACATCAACGCCGACGAGGAGCGCTTCCGCGACCGTCGCGCCGCGGCCGCACCGAGCCAGAGCCTCGCCGGCCTCCTCTCCGACGAGGAATCGCGCAACTTCGACTACGATCTCGGCAACCGCATCAGCCCGGATCTCGCCGACGCCTATTTCGACGCGACCAAGGCCGCGTCCGAGCGCCGCCTGCCGCAGTCGCTGACCGCCGACTACACCGCCGAGGAAAAGATTCTCGGCATGTTCGGCATGGCGAAATACGTGCAGGACGGCACGACCCTGATCTGGGGCCTGCGCGTCGAGACGACCAATTTCACCAGCCAGGCGCCGACCGTCTCGCGCACCGGCGCGGTCACCACCGCGAGCGGCAAGACCGGCTATGTCGATTTTTTCCCCAACGTCACGCTGCGCCAGGCGTTCACGCCCAACCTGATCCTGCGCGCCGCGCTCAGCCGTGCGATCAACCGCCCCAATTTCCCGCAGATCGCGCCGCGCATCCTCGAGACGACCGAGGGCAACACGGTGCGCGTCGAATTCGGTAATCCGGGCCTCAACCCGACGCTCGCCAACAATGCCGACGCGGGCCTCGAATATTACATCCGTCCGCTGGGGCTGATCGCGGTCAACGGCTTCTACAAGGATCTCAGCGACTATCGCTATACGGTGAACAGCACCGGCACCTACCAGAACCTGCCCGCGATCCTCAGCCGCCCGGTCAACGCGCGCCGCGGCGAGCTCTACGGCGTCGAGGTCAACTGGCAGCAGCAGCTCGCCTTCCTGCCGGGCGTGCTCGGTGGCTTCGGCGTGTTCGCCAATTACACCTACACGCGGGGCCATGCGACCTTCGACGGCGCCTATGCCGGGCGCAGCCGCTTCGCGCTGCCCGGCCAGTCGAAGCATATGTGGAACGCGAGCGTCTTCTACGAGCGCGGGCCGGTGAACCTGCGCGTCGCCTATACCAAGCGGTCCGACTATCTCGACGAGATCAACGCCGACAATCCCGCGCTCGACCTTTATTGGGAAGGCCGCGGCCAGCTCGACGTCACCGGCAGCGTGCAGCTGATGAAGGGCATCAACCTGTTCGCCGAGGGCAAGAACCTCACTAACTCGGCCGGGGTGCGCTATTTCGGCGAGCGCTATCGTACCTACGAGTATGAGAAGTTCGGCTACACGCTCTTCGGCGGTGTGCGGGTGAAGCTGTGAGGCGCACCCTCCCCTTTCTGCTGCTCGCCGGCTGCGCGAGCCTGCCGGTCGCGTCGAACGTCGTGCCGAATGTTGCGCCGAACGTCGCGGCTGTCGCGGAGACCGATCCGGTCGACACCGCGCACGATGCGGCGGACGATCCGGCGATCTGGCGCAACGCCAGGGATCCGGCGCGAAGCCTCGTCATCGGTACCGACAAGAAGGCGGGGATCCACGTCTACGACCTCGCCGGTCACCGTGTGTCCTTTACCCCCGCGGCGCGGCTCAACAACGTCGACCTGCGCGAGATGGGCAGCCGCGTGATCGCGGTGGCGAGCGATCGTGCCGACGTCGCGCAAGCGCATGTCGCGCTGTTCACGCTCGACACCGCCCAGCGCAGGCTGGTGCCGATGGGCCGCTTCCCCGTCGGTCCCGGCGAGGCCTATGGCATGTGCCTGTGGACGCGCGCGAAGGACCAGGCGTTGTTCGGCTTCGTCGTCCTGAAGGACGGGCGGATCGACCAGGTGGCGATCGACGTGTCGGGCCCCTCCCCTGTGGTCACCACCGTGCGCAGCATGAAGCTCGCCAGCCAGGCGGAAGGCTGCGTCGTCGACGACCGCACCGGGCTTCTGTACGTCGCCGAGGAGGATGTCGGCCTGTGGCGCTTCGCCGCGGATCCCGCCGCCCCGGCCACCGCGACGCCGATCGCCCGCGTCGATGGCCGAACCCTGGTCGCGGATGCGGAGGGCTTGGCACTCGCCCCCAAGGGCGCGCGCGGCGGCTATCTCGTCGTCTCGAGCCAGGGCGACAACGCCTATACGCTCTATCGCCTGCCGGGCGTCACCTATGCGGGCCGCTTCCGCATCGCCGGCGGGCCGATCGACGGCACCAGCGACACCGACGGCATCGAGCTGGCACTGGGCGACTTCGGCCCCGCCTACCGCCAAGGCCTATTCGTCGCGCAGGACGGCGACAACGCGCCCGACACGCAGAACTTCAAATACGTCAGCTGGGCGGCGGTGCGGAAGGCGCTAGGTTTGTAGATCCCGCATAATGCTCCGGTTGTTTCAGGATGAGATTGGAACTATATAATCCTGAAACAACCAAGGGTGTCCGCATGTCCGCGCAGACGGCCGACCAGGCCAGTATCGATACTGCGATCCTGCTCCGCTGGCAGACCAGCATCGAATCGCTGCTGCGCTCGATGAGCAAGGCGGCGAAGATCGAGGCGGCGGGCAGTGCCGACGTACCGCAATTCCTGCTCGCACTGGCCCGCCATGCGCCGGCGATAGATCCGGCCGAACGCGACGCGGCCGAGCGGCTGGCGCAAGCGGCGGCCTTCAAGCGCGATCTCGTCGAACGCGCAGGCGGTGCGCTGACCACCGACGGCGTGCGTGGCCTGCTCGGCTACAAATCGGCGCAGGCGGTGCACAAGGCGGTCGCAGCGCGCCGGCTGTTCTGCGTCGACGACAATGGCACCAGGCTGTTTCCCGCCTTCCAGTTCGACGGCGCCAGCATCCGTCCGGCGATGGCGGCGGTGCTGGCCGCGGCGCCGCAGGCGAGCGGCTGGGCGTTGCTCCAGTTCCTCGTCGAGGGCGATGAGGGACTTGGCGCGGATCGCCCCCTCGCGTTGCTCGCGGGCGGGCCGCAGGCGGTCGAGCGACTGGCGAGATTCGTGCGCACGCTGGACGATTGAGGGGGCGTGGCCGCGATCGATCCGCCGATCGTCACGGTGCCGGCAGACGCACTGCTGCACCGCGTCCATCGCGCGGCGCACCCCGCGCGTTTCTACGGCCGCCGCGATGCCGGCTGGCGCTGGGACGATCCCGCCTGCGGCTATGGCGTCCTTTATGCCGGCCTGACGCCGGTCGGCCCTTTCGCCGAGACGCTGCTGCGCCGGCCCGATCAGCGCACCCTGCTCTGGAGCGAGGTCGCACGCCGGCGCTTCGCCCGGTTCCGCACGCTCCGGTTCCTGCGGCTCGCCGACCTGCACGGCGCGGGGCTCGGCTGGTTCGGCATCGATCTCGCGGCGGTCGCGACCGCGCAGGATGGTCCCGCGCCGGGCGGCGGCTATGCCACCACGCAGGCGATCTCGGCGCTGGTGCATGGGCATACCGACCTCGACGGCATCCAGTATCGATCGCGGCTCGACAGCGACCATCTATGCCTCGCCCTGTTCGAGCGCGCGGATGCGGCGTTCGAACTTGTTGCGGAAGGAGAGCCGATCGCGCGCGACTGGGCCGAAGCGCTGCTCACCCCGCGCGGGCGCCGCATCGTCGATCTGTGACATACGACATGTCGACAGATCGACATGTCGGGATCAGCCGGCATAGGCCTTGACGAGGTCGTACAGATAGTCGCGCCCGGTATAGACCGCCTTCACGATCGCGCGTTCGTTGAGGCCGTGCGTGCCGTTGCCGTCGGCATCGCCGTAGAGGCCCGGCGGCCCGTAGGAGGGGATGCCGATCGCTTCCAGATAGATGCCGTCGGTCGCACCGGTCGACATCATCGGGGCGAGCGGTACGCCGGGATGGTAGCGGGCGAGCAGTCGCTCGGCGGGCTGCACGATCTTGGGATCGAGCGGCGGGGGCACCGCCGCGGGGCCGCGGTCGTCGACCTGCTTCACCGTCATGCGCGGATCGGCGATTACCCGCTCCAGCGTCGCGCGCACCGTCTCGGCCGACACGCCCGGGAAGATGCGGCAGTTGACGTTGGCGCCCGCGCGCTGCGGCAGCGCATTGTTGGCATGGCCGCCGTCGAGCAGCGTCGCGACGCAGGTCGTGCGCAGCATCGAATGATAGCTCTTGTCGGTGTTGAGCAGCGCCTCTGCTGCCTTGTCGGTCGGGTCGGCCGCGATTTTTTGCATCGCCGCGCCCATCGCATCGCCGCGCGCCTTGCCCGCCACGCGGAAATAGGCGCGCGTCGTGTCGGACAGCTGCAACGGGAAGTCGTAGTTGCGCAGCCGCGCGAGCGCGTCGGCGAGTTCGTAGATCGCATTGTCGCGGACCGGCGCCGAACTGTGGCCGCCGGGGTTGGTCGCCTCGATCCGATAGTTGACCGCCGCTTTCTCGCCGACGTGCAGCGTCGCGATCGCAAGGTTGCCCTTCCCGTCCGAGCGCCCGCCCCCGCCCTCGTTGAGCGCAAATTCCGCGGCGATCAGCTCGGGCCGGTTCTGCGCCAGCCACTTCATGCCGTTGAACGCCCAGCTCGTCTCCTCGCCGCACGTCAGCGCCAGCTTGATCGTACGCTTGGGCCGGTAGCCGCTCTCCTTGAACCGGATCATCGTATCGACCCAGATCGCGTCCATCGCCTTCATGTCGGCGGTGCCGCGACCGTAGAAATAGCCGTTTTCCTCGACCATCTTATAGGGATCGCGCGTCCAGTCCTTGGGATTGGCGACGACGACGTCGAGGTGGCCGATCAGCAGCATCGGCTTCACCGCGTTGCTCGTCCCCGGCAGCGTCACGACCAGCCCACCCTCCTTGGGATGGTCCGGCACCGCGAAGCGCGTGATGGCGGAGGCAGGATAGCCCGCCGCGAGCAGCCGCGCCTCGACCGTGCCGGCGAGCGCGGTGCAGCTGCCCGTCGTGATGCTGGTGTCGGTCTCCACCATTGCCTGGTAGAGCGCGCGGAAGCGCTGCTGGTCGGGCCGCAGCTGGCTTGGCGGCTGCTGCGCGCCCCCGCTGCCCGACAGCGCCAGCAGCACCGCGCCGATCGTCGCCCCGATCCGTGTCCGTCCCGTCATCGCCAGCCCCCGTCCGTTTGCCGACACTATGCATGACCGCGGCAGCGGCGGAAGGGGGCAATCGGGACGCCATCCTGTCGGAACCAGGAGCGCCGCCTACCGCGGGTCAGGCACCGACAGTGTCATACCGTCGGTCCGGCCCGACAACCATGTCGACATGTCGGGATATCTACGCTGTCGCTTTATAGGCGACGCCGATCCGCCGTGGCGCCCTCCTCCGCCGGGCGAGCAGCGCGCGGACATAGGCGTGCGCCTCGCCTTCGTCGGCGAAGCTGCGGACCAGTTCGCGTCCGCGCGTGCCGATCCGTCCCCAGCCGGTTTCGATCATCACCCGTCCGAACAGGTCACGATAGGCCGCGACGCGCCAGCGCCGGCGGACGTTGCGCGCGGGGTCGAGCGCGACGAGATCGATGGGCGTGAACGGCAGCTCGTCCATGCCCGTGATTCTAGTCTCGCGCCGGCGGCCTGTCCGACGGATTTCCTGAATCAGTCGGGGGCGGATGATTCAGTCGATGAATCATCGTCCCGGCCCCGGCGTTTATCGGTGAGGCGGGCAGTGCCGTGCAGCCAGCGGGCCATCAGCTGGCGGATCAGTCCGCCTTCCCGGAAATAGGCGTGATGCCAATCGGCGTATCGCTTGCGCCGGAGCCGCATGTCGCTGCGGTAAAGCGGAATCACCGCCAGGAACGCGAGGGCGATCGCGCCCATCACGAGCCAGTCGATCGTGTCCAGGTTCTGCCAATGCATAGCGCCCCCGGCATGCGACCGTTCGGGGCGCCCGGCAATGCCGACGTGTCCACGCGACGTCCCCGGGCGGCAACGCGCTCAGGGCGTCGCCCAGCGGCGCAGCAGGTTGTGGTAGACGCCGGTCAGGCGGATCGCCGCGGGATCGTCCTGCCCCCGCGTGCCCGCGACCTCCTGCACCGCCTGATCGAGCTCGAACAGCAGGCGCCGCTCGCCGTCGTCGCGGACAATGGATTCGATCCAGAAGAAGGCGGCGAGCCGTGTCCCGCGCGTCACCGGGTTGACGCGGTGCAGGCTGGAGGCGGGATAGACGACGCAGTGGCCGGCGGGCAGCTTGACCGTCTGTTCGCCGAACTGTTCCTCGACCACCAGCTCGCCGCCCTCGTAGCTGTCGGGATCGGCGAGGAAGAGCGTCGCCGACAGGTCGCTGCGGATGCGGAAGTCGCTGCCGCGCTGCATCCGGATCGCGGCGTCAACATGCGTGCCGAAATGCTGGCCGCCGGCATAGCGGTTGAACAGCGGCGGGAAGACCTTGCGCGGCAATGCGGAGGCGATGAACAGCGGCGAGCGGCC
Source organism: Sphingomonas sp. (assembly GCA_046290715.1). Taxonomy (GTDB): domain Bacteria; phylum Pseudomonadota; class Alphaproteobacteria; order Sphingomonadales; family Sphingomonadaceae; genus Sphingomonas. The sequence continues at coordinate 10,289 of JBKBTU010000055.1, forward strand.
GAGCGCATCGAGCACGATTCCGCCCGCCGCGCGCGCGACCGGCGAGCCTTCGGCGAGCTGCTCGTTGCGCTTGGCGAGCGCCGACTGCGTGCCGGAGGTCGCATTGCCGTCGATCCATTCGGCGCCCTCCAGCATATCGCGCAGCCGGGCGCGTTCGTCCGGCGACAGCAGGTCGGGGATGGCGATCAGCATGCGGCGTGCTCCGACAGTGGCGCGGCAAGCGCGCGCAGGCTCGCGTGCTGCTGCACAGCGAGCCATCCGGCAAGCTTGGCGGCGAAGGCCGGCGTGCCGCGCTCGCCGGCCCGGCGGATCCAGAGCACCGCGTCCTCGATCCGGCCGTCCGCCGCCAGCATCCGGCCATGGTTGAACGCGCCGCGGAAGTCGCCGCCCTCTGCGGCCTGTGCATAGCAGCGGGCGGCGAGCGCGAGGTCGCGCGCGCACGCCCAGCCGTCCTCGGCGAAGCTGCCGACATGGTTGATCGCCTTGGCATAGCCGCGGTCCGCCGCCTCGCGGTACAGCGCCAGGGCCGCCGCCTTGTCCTCCGCCACGCCCTGCCCAAGCGTCAGCAGCGTCGCGTAATTGTACATCGCCTCCACCAGGCCACGGCTGGCGGCGACGCGATAGCAGGCGGCCGCGCGCGCTTTGTCGATTCCGGTCCCCCAGCCGAGATCGTAGCAGCGGCCGACCATGTTGAGCGCCATCAGGTGATGCTGCGCGGCGGCCTTGACGAACCAGTCGAGCGCAGCGCGCGGATCCGCCGCGACGCCGACACCGTCGAGCAGCATCTGCGCATAGACCGCCTGCGCCTCGGCATGGCCCGCCTCCGCCGCCTCGCGCAGGAACGCCGCCCGCTCCGCCGGCGGGGCGGCGAGGCGGGCGGCGATCTCGTCGCGCGAGAGGGCGTCGACCGCGGTCACTGGAACTTGACGTTGATCGTGCCGAACACGGTGCGCCCGGCCGCGATGCCGGCATAATGGGTGGTGAAGGTCTGGCTGAAATACGCCTTGTCGGTCAGGTTCTGCGCGTTGACCGCAAGCGAGACGTTCGGCGACAGGTCGATGCTGGCGCGCGCGTCGAAGCGCCAATAGCCCGGTGTTGAGCGATACAGCACCTTGGTCGCCGGGTTGACCGTCACCACGCCCGCCGCAGTCTGCACCGCGCTCCGGTTGTCCTGGTAACCGCCGTAGACGCGGCTCTGGTAGATCGCGGTACCGCCGAGCTGGAGCCGGCCGAACAGCGTCACGTTGGTCGTGCCGGTGAAGCTGTTGCGTGCGGTCTGCGGCAGGCGCTTGCCGGTGTTGACCGAGGGCACGTAGACGACCTGCGCGGCGCGGGTGCCGACCGCGGGCGCGGTCAGCGTGCTGGTGCCGCCGTCGACGATGCGGGCGTCGAGGTAGCTGTAGCCGCCGAACACCGTCCAGCCGGGCAGGATGGTGCCGCTGGCGTTCAATTCGACGCCGCGGATCCGGCTTTCGCCGATGAACTGGATGGTGTTGGGATCGACCTGGACACGGCTGTTGGTGATGTCCGTCTGGAACACCGCAGCACCCAGCTGCAGCCGCTCGCCGACTAGGCTCGCCTTGGCGCCCACTTCGTAGGACTTGGTCTTCTGGGGTTTGAGCTGGTCGAGCAGCCCGGTCGTCGCCGCGGTGGTCGGCAGCGCATTGTCCTCGCGGCCCTCGCCCAGCAGGCTGTTGGGCGGCGTCGCGCTGGTCGCATAGCTGGCGTAGAGGCTGGTCTGCTCGGTCGGCTTGAACACCAGCCCCGCCTGCCAGTTGAACAGATCGTCGGTGCGCGACACCTTGAGCTGCGTCGTCGCGGTCGGCGCGGTGATCGCGGTCGACGTGAACCGGTCGTAGCGCGCGCCGAGGTTGAGGATCAGCTGCGGCACCAGCGTGATCGAATCGAAGCCGTAAACCGCCTGCGTCGTGCCGTGGTTCTGCGTCTCGCTGGTCACCGGGCTGCGCACGATCGGCGTCGTGGCGGTCGAGGTGTCGCTAGCGTAATTGACCCAGGGATCGTTCGGATTGGGCGCGAACAGGCTGGTGCAATTGTAGCGCGCGATCGTCGACGCGTTGCAGCGCGGCGATACCGTCGCGCCGGTCGTCAGCAGATAGGTGCCGCGCCGCGTCTTCTCCCAGGCGAATTCGGTGCCGACCGAGACGCTGTGCTTGATCGCGCCGGTATCGATCGTGCCGAACAGGTCGGTCTGGTTGGCGATGCTTTCGACATAGCCATTCCGGGTATTGGTGCGGCGCCATACGAGCCCGCCCGCGGTCGC
>JBKBTU010000559.1:0-603 GCA_046290715.1 Sphingomonas sp.
CGCTGCGCCTCGAACGGCGCGATGGCCGCGCGAGTGGCAGCGGCAATGGTCGCGACCTGTGATACTTCCAGCGGCGACACCTCGCCCGCCCGAAACTGTTCGCGCACGAGCGCGCCCGACCGGTCCTGTGCCGCCGCGACTTCGCGCGCGGTCGCGATGGCGCGGGTCGATCCGCACAGGTCGACATAGGCCAGCACCGTGTCGGCCACCACGGCGACGCGCAAGCCGTCGACGACGGCGGCCTGCGCTTCGGCATCCGCGCCCGCCGCGGTCGCGGCCGATCGCAGCCGGCCGAACAGGTCGAGATCCCAGCTCGCCGTCGCGGCGATATCGTAATCCGTCGTCGGCACGTTGCCCGACGCGCTCGGTTGCGAGGCGGGGTTGTCGACCCCCAGCGCGCTCTCGACCGTCGTCTGCGGTAGCCGCGCCGCCCGTGCCTGCCGCAGAGCGGCGCGCGCGCCGTCCAAATTGGCGTAGGCGACACGCAGGTCGGCATTGGCGGCGAGGGCCGATCGCACCAGTCCGTCGAGGACAGGATCGTCGTAGAGCCGCCACCAGTCATCCGGCACCGGTGCGATCGACGCGACGGAAAGCCGGACGAAC
>JBKBTU010000560.1:0-603 GCA_046290715.1 Sphingomonas sp.
GTCATTCCCCGGTGAGGTCGAATTGCACCCCATCGGGCCCATGCCCCGGAAGGGAGCGGCGCGTATGTGCGTAGATTCCCCTAGCAAATCGGGGCTGGCGGCGGAGCGGCGGAGGCAGTCGGCGGTTGCGCGGCCGGTCAGGACCGCAGAATGTGCCCGTCGAGCAATTCGATCCGGCGCGGGCATTGCGCGGCAATCATCTCGTCATGCGTCGAGATCAGAAAGCTCGTCCCCATGCTCTGGTTGATGGTGCGGAGCAGCGCCATCACCTGCTCGGCCGACTGGCGGTCGAGGTTGCCGGTCGGCTCGTCCGCCAGAACCAGCGCCGGATTGTTGATCAGCGCGCGCGCGACGGCAACGCGCTGCCGCTGGCCTCCCGACATTGCGGCAGGGCGGTAATCGCGGCGATGCGCAAGCCCGACCGCGTCGAGCAATTCGGTGGCGCGGCTGCGCATCGCCCGCGTCTCCCGGCCCGCCGCCGCAGCGGCCGGCATCATCACATTTTCGAGGGCGGAGAGGTCGGGCAGCAGATGATGGAACTGGAATACGAACCCCAGATGCCGGCTGCGAAAGGCGGTGCGCTCGGCATCGCTCGCGCACATC
>JBKBTU010000561.1:0-603 GCA_046290715.1 Sphingomonas sp.
GAACCAGAACAGGAAATAGATTGCGAGCGCGCTGAACCAGTTCATGGCGGCTGTTTAAACCTCGATCAGCATCACGTCCATCACCGGCTTCTTGCCGGTATAGCGCACCGCGACCCGGCGTGCCGCAAGGCGGATCGCTTCGCGCAGCTTCTCACGGTCGCCGCCGCGCGCCTCGCTTACCGCCTTGGCCGCCGCGTCGCTGGCGTCGGCGATCAGCGCGTCGCGATCTTCCTCCGCCGGCATGCCCTGGATGGTGACCTCGGGCTGGCCGGCGAGCTTGCCATTGGACTTGATGGCCACGGCGACCGACATCTGGCCGTAGAGGCCGAGCTTGCGCCGTTCGTTCATCGTACTGCCATCGGCGGGCAGGATCACGTCGCCGTCGAGCACCAGTCGCCCGGCGGGCGCATTGCCGACCTTTTTCGGCTGGCCCGGCGCGAGGCGGATGATCTCGCCATTATTCTGCACGACCGCATTGGGGATGCCATGCGCGCGACCAAAGCGGGCTTGCTCCGCGATATGGCGCATCTCGCCATGGACGGGGACGAGGATGTCGGGGCGGATCCAATCATACATCGCCGCCAGCTCCGGGCGGCCGGGGTG
>JBKBTU010000562.1:0-603 GCA_046290715.1 Sphingomonas sp.
CGCAACCTGATCGAGAATGCGGTCAAATATGCCGGCGGGGCCGAGGTGAAGCTGATCCAGGATGCGGGCGGGGTGCGGATCGAGGTCGGCGATCGCGGACCGGGCATTCCGGCCGAGCAGATCGCGGCGGTATTCGATCCCTTCACCCGGCTCGACCCGTCGCGCAACCGCACCACCGGGGGCGTCGGCCTTGGCCTGACGCTGGCGCGTGCGATCGTGCGTGAGGCGGGCGGCGACATCACGCTGGCCAACCGCGAGGGTGGCGGGCTGTGCGCGACGATCACGCTGCCGGGCCGCTAAGCGGTTGACAGTCCAGCCGCTTCCCCCGACCAATCGGGGTCGGGGGACGTGGCATGAGCGGCTTTGAATTCATCTTTTCGCTGTTCGGCCTGATCCTGGGTCTCGCCTTGGCCGAGGGGCTGGGTGGTCTTACCCGCGCGATCAAGGCGCGGGGGATCCGCACGATCGGCTGGTCGACCGGGCTGCTCGGGCTGTTCGTGTCGTGCGACGTGGTGACGTTCTGGATGTATGGCTGGGCGATGCGCGACCAGTTGCCGCTGAGCTGGCCAGTGATGTTCGGCGGGTTTCTGGTGACGGCGGTCT
>JBKBTU010000563.1:0-602 GCA_046290715.1 Sphingomonas sp.
CGCAACACCTTCCAGCGCAGCCGCGAGGACGCGCTGGCGATGCTCGCCAAGCTGATCGCGATCTACAAGGGCGAAGAAGCCTGATCCGGTGACGGCGGCGGCGCCCGCGGCAGACACCCGTTCAGGCGGGACCGCCGGATCGCCGTCGCCCCTGTCGTTCGCCTACCACCGCGCGGTCGCACCGATGCTGTGGATGCTCGTGGCGATCGGCACGATTGAGCTCGTCGTCGTGCATGTGCTCGTATCGCTGTGGCGGCCGGTGATCGGCCTGCTGCTGTCGATGGCGAGCGCGCTCGCGCTTGGCTGGTTGGTGTGGGCGATCCTGATGATGAAGCGGCGCCCCGTGACGATCACCCAAGACGAGCTGGTCATGCAGGTCGGCACCATCGCCCGCTTGCGGATCCCGCTGCATCAGGTCGCGGGACTGCGGACCAGCTGGGACGCCGCCGCCGTGAGGCATCGGTCGGTCCTCAACCTAGGGCTGCTCGCCTATCCCAACGTCGTGGTCGATCTGGCGGCGCCGCGGCCCGGCCGCCGCGGCATCACCGCCATCGCGCACCGGCTGGACGATCCGGTGGCTTTCGCCGCGGCGCTGGAGCGGC
>JBKBTU010000564.1:0-258 GCA_046290715.1 Sphingomonas sp.
GGATGGTAAAGCTCGACGAGGTGAAATTCGTCTTGGTGAAGGTGACGTTCGGGAGCGTCAGTTGCAGATCGGAGGGATTCTCGATCTGTTGCGCTTCCAATGATTCGGTCGAAAAGGCGCTGACCGCGATCGGCACGTCCTGCAGACGTTCCGACTGGCGCTGCGCCGTGACGACGATTTCGCCACCGAAAGCGTCGCGTTCCACTTCTTCCGCCGGATCCTGCGCCCATGCCGGGGTCGCCACCGCCATCGCCAGAA
>JBKBTU010000564.1:268-602 GCA_046290715.1 Sphingomonas sp.
TCGACGTTCCGATCAGTGCCTTGAACTTCATTTATAGCCTCCCTTTTTCGATCCCGCATATGCGGGGCCGCCCAAACTCAAGTTGTGGCAAGGGGAGGGGATAAGACCAGACATGGCAAAGGCTGTCCGACCAACGCGGACCGATGCCTATAGGTATCCCTTTTGCCAGCTGTGCTGGTCATCGTCCTCTCCCACCGGCGTCGGGTAAAAACGCCGGCCTCACCGGATCACGACCCGCTTAGGCGGGTTCTGTAATGCAACCCAACGGTGCGCTTAGTTGACGCGAGCGTCAAGCCACTTGTTCGATCCGGAAAGCGACATGAAATGGGGCACT
>JBKBTU010000565.1:0-599 GCA_046290715.1 Sphingomonas sp.
GGCGACCGTCTCGACGGTTTCCGCGACAGTTTCGGCGACTGTCTCAACCACGGGCGCGGTCCCTGCGACCATCTCTGCGGCTTCGACCACCGGTTCGGCCACGGTTTCAACGGCCCGTTCGACCGGAGCAGCCACCGCTTCAACCGGTTCGGGCTTTGCTTCGACCACCGGAGCCGCCGCTGCGGCGACCTTCGGCGCGGCCTTTGCGACCGGTGCCTTGGCTACCGGCTTTTTCGCCCCGGTACGCGGACCCTTGCTGGCCATATCGACGTCCTCGCTGCGATTATTGCGATGCAGCATATACGCCGGCGACAATCGTGTTTCAAGAGATTTATTGTGCAGTGCACAAAAAACTCAGCGGGTTCGGACGTAACGTCCGGGAGCCGCACCGAGTTCCTCATCTACCTCAGGGATCCTGTCATTTTTTGCAGGGACGCGCCTGTCGTCGAGTGTCTCGATCCACTTGATCCAGTCGGGCCACCAGCTGCCCTTGGTCTCGACTGCACCTGCAACAAAATCGTCAAGATTTGCCGCCCCCGCTTCGTTGATCCAATACTGATATTTGCCCGAAGACGGCGGATTGACCACCCCCGCAATAT
>JBKBTU010000566.1:0-598 GCA_046290715.1 Sphingomonas sp.
CACCACGATCATCGGCGCGATCGGCAGGCGGATGTCGAGGCCGTAGTGGACGATCAGGATCGTCGCCAACTGGCCGCCGACCGCGAGCCAGCGCAGCAGCACGAGCAACCGCATGTTGCGCGCCGCCGCATCCTCGGGCGCGGGCGGCGGCAGGCGGGGCGGCTGGGTCGGCATGGCCGCGGGTGTAGGCGAAAGCGGGAGGAAGCGCGAGCCGGGGCGGCACTTGGCCGATCGTCCGTTACACATGCTCGCCAGACGTCGGACGGCCATGTGCTCCCGCGAAGGCGGGAGCCCAGTACTGGGTCCCCGCCTTCGCGGGGACACAGGCAAACGTCAATTCGGGCTTGCCGAAAGGCGGCGTGATGCCTTACCCCGCGAGCTTCGCCGCGGTCTCCGCGATGCGCTTGCCCTGGTAGCGCGCACCGGCGAGCTCCTCCTCGTGCGGCTGGCGTGACCCGTCGCCACCTGCGATCGTCGTCGCGCCGTAGGGCGATCCGCCGCGCACCTCGTCGACGCCCATCTGCCCCTGGAAGCCGTAGTCGAGGCCGACGATCGTCATACCGTGGTGCAGCAGGTTGGTGATGATCGAGAACAGGGT
>JBKBTU010000567.1:0-598 GCA_046290715.1 Sphingomonas sp.
CCCCATACGCCCTCGACAGGTACGCACAGTCGGGCATTCTCTCCATGCGTCGTGGGGTAGTTACGACGGAGGGGTCGGGAGGGAACGGACCATGGTGACGTCGTACCGACATACCGCCGCGGCGGCGGCGCTGGCCATCGCACTCGTGCAGGCGCCGGGCCATGCGTCCGCCCAGTCCGCTCCGTCGTCCCCCGAAGCCACGGCACAACCCGAAACGACGGGCGACGACATCGTCGTCACCGGCACGCGCATCGTGGTCCCCGGCCTCACCGCCAGCAGCCCGATCAGCTCGACGAGCGAACAGCAGATCAAGCTCCAGTCGGCGCAGACGATCGAGGATTTCTCCACCAAGATCCCGCAACTGTCGGGCGGCGTGCGCCAGGGCTCGCAGGGCAGCGACGCGTTCGGCGCGCAGGTGCTCGAACTGCGCAACTTCGGCCAGAGCCGCTCGCTGGTGCTGATCGACGGCACGCGCGCGGCGCCGTTCAGCTTCCGCAACTCGGTCGACGTCAATGCCATTCCCGCCTCGCTCATCAAGCGCGTCGACGTGCTGACCGGCGGTGCCGCCGCGGTCTATGGCGCCGATGCCGTGGCCGGT
>JBKBTU010000568.1:0-595 GCA_046290715.1 Sphingomonas sp.
CGTCGATCTCGACCTCGGACCCCGGCCAGAACATGGTCCCGGTGCGGACGCCCGCCTTCTCGGCCGTGACCCAGATCGGTTCGGCCTGGTCCCAGAAGCCGCTCTCCTTGCTGGCCATGGTGAAGACGCCCAGTTCGGCGTCGGTGAAGCGGTTGCCGACGATCCCATGGTGGTCCGGGTGCAAGCCCGTGACCAGAGTATAGTGGTTGGGGAAGGTCACGCTGGGAAAGGACGGGCGCATCGGCCCGAAGGCGCCGTCAGCGACAAGACCGTCCAGAACCGGGGTCGCGCCCTGGCCCAGATAGTCGGGACGGAAACCGTCGATGGAGATCAGAATCACCCGGTCCGGACGGTCGGCCTGAGTCGCGACGGCCGAAACGACCGGGGATTGCGCGACCGGCGCGGTCGAGACCGGCGCCCCGGCGCAGGACGCAACCGCCAGTGCGGCGGCGAGCGCCAGGGCGGACGTAATCAAGCGAGACATGGGCGAACTCCGAAGCGACATGGAACCATTGCCTAAACTTAATGGACGACAGCCGCACGACGGCTTGTGGGAACTGCGTTCTCGCGCCAAGCTTGCGCCCATGGAAACCGT
>JBKBTU010000056.1:0-12408 GCA_046290715.1 Sphingomonas sp.
ATAGGTATAGACGGCGAACATGCCGCCGAACCCGATCGCGCCGGTGGCGAGCGTCAGCCAGACCTGCTTGCGGCGCAGCGCTCCCAGTTCGCGAAGCGGGCTGGCATCGTGGTCGGGCGCGTCTTTAGGGGCGAGCAGCGCGACCAGCGCGGCGGTGGTGAGCGCCAGCAAAGCGACCAGCGCGAACACCCAACGCCAGCTCGCGAGCTGCCCGAGCAAGGTCGCGAACGGCACACCGACGATCGTCGCGTCCGTGAGGCCCAGCATCACGCGGCCCACCGCCTGCGTTCGCTTGCCCTCGGGCACCAAGGATGCCGCGACCAGTGCGGCGATACCGAAATAGGCGCCGTGCGGCAGGCCGGCGAGAAAGCGGAAGGCGAGCATCCAGCCATAGGAAGGCGCGAGCGCCGACAGCGTGTTGCCGATCGCGAACAGCACCATCAGCCCGATCAGCAACGTGCGGCGCGCGAGCGCCGCCGACAGGATCGCGATCGTCGGTGCGCCGACGACGACGCCCAAGGCATAGGCACTGATGACATGGCCCGCGGTCGGCGCATCCACCCCCAGCCCGCGGGCCAGATCGGGTTCGAGGCTCATCGCGGCGAATTCGGTCGTCCCGATCGCGAAGCCGCCCACCGCCAGCGCGAGATGGACGAGGCCGGGATGCGCCTCCGCGGTCTGTCGTAATGTCATCGGGGGTGCCCTAACCGGCTCTGCTGCGTTGCAGCAAGGTCAATGGTCCGGATGGGCCGTGGTTCCCTAAGGTCCTCCCTCGCTTCAGCAGGGAGGGATCGGGGATCAAGCCGCTTTTGCCAGCGCCTCCGCGATCAAGCGGCGGCTGTTGTCGATGCCGTACAGCGCGATGAAGCTGCCCATGCGCGGCCCCTGTTCGGACCCCAGCAACGTCTCGTACAGCGCCTTGAACCAGTCGCGTAAGCTCTCGAACCCGGCCGTCTTGCCGATCTCGTAGACCGCGTTCTGGATATCCTCCGCGCTCGCATCGGCGGGCAGGGCGGCGAGATCGGCGTCGAGCCGGCGCAACGCCTCCACCTCGATGCCCTCGGGCGCGCGGCGCTTCAGCGTCGGCGCGACGAAATCGCGGGCATAGGCGAGCGCATAGCCGATCAGCCGGTCGAGCTCGGGATCGCGCTCCGGCGTCGCGTCGGGGACATAGTTGCGCAGATAGCCCCAGACCTGCTCCTTGCTGGCTTCCCCCATGACGCCGACGAGGTTGAGCAGCAGGCCGAAGGTGACCGGCAGCGTCGCGTCGGGCACCTTGCCGTCGTGGATGTGGTGGACCGGGTTGCCGAGCTTCTGCGGCAGTTCCTGCGTCGGATAATTGCCGCGGAACTGCCAGTAATCGTCGACCGCGCGCGGAATGACGCCGAAGTGCAGCGCCTTCGCCTTCTTGGGCTCGCGATAGGCGAAGAAGGCGAGGCTCTCCTCGGGGCCGTAGGTCAGCCACTGGTCGAGGCTCAGGCCGTTGCCCTTCGACTTGGAGATCTTTTCGCCCTTCTCGTCGAGGAACATCTCATAGTTGAAGCCTTCGGGCGGGCGGCCGCCGAGCACGCGGGCGATCTTCGACGACTGCGTCACCGAATCGATCAGGTCCTTGCCCGCCATCTCGTAATCGACGCCGAGCGCGACCCAGCGCATCGCCCAATCGACCTTCCATTGCAGCTTGCTAAGGCCACCAAGCGCCGACTGGATCACCCGTTCGCCGCTCTCGTCGGTAAAGGCGATCGTACCGGCCTCGGCATCGACCACCTCGACCGGCACCTGAAGCACCACGCCGCTCGTCGGGCTGACCGGCAGGACGGGCGAGTAGGTTTCGCGACGTTCGGCCCGCAGCGTCGGCAGCATCACGTCGAGGATGCCCTGATAGTGACGCAGCACGCCCTTGATGGCGTCGTCGAACCGGCCGCCCTCGTAATAGTCGGTCGACGAGGCGAATTCGTAGTCGAAGCCGAAGCGGTCGAGGAATTGCCGCAGCATCGCATTGTTGTGCGCGGCGAAGCTGTCGAACTTGCCGAACGGATCGGGAATGCGGGTGAGCGGCTTGCCGAGATGCTCGCGCAGCATGTCGCCGTTGGGGACGTTGTCCGGCACCTTGCGCAGACCGTCCATGTCGTCGCTGAACGCGATCAGCCGGGTCGGCTGATCCGACAGCGCATGGAAGGCGTTGCGCACCATCGTCGTGCGCAACACCTCGTTGAACGTACCGATATGCGGCAGTCCCGACGGGCCGTAGCCGGTCTCGAACAGAACCGGCGCGCCACCCGGCTTGCCGTCGGGATAGCGCTTGAGGAGCTTGCGCGCCTCCTCATACGGCCAGGCCTTGGAGTCGAGGGCGGCGGAACGCAGGTCGGTGTCGGTCATAACGCCGCGGGGACTAGGGTCCCCGCGCGCTCACGGCAACTCCTGCGTTGCGACCGCTCCTCAGCGGCAGCGGCGATTCGCGGTGATCGTCCGGTCGATCGCGCGGCCGGCGAAGGCACCGCCCACCGCGCCGCCGATCGTGCCGAGCGCGCCATGGCCGAGCACCGAACGGCCGAGCAGCGCGCCGCCGACGCCGCCGGCGACGAGGCCCGTCGTACCGCTCGAATAGCGGCAGTGGCGAACGTGGCGATAGCCGCGCTCGTGCGCGTGGCGGTAATGGCGGCGGGCTTCGGCCTTGCTGACCGGCAGCGCGACGCTGGCCGGAAGGGCGAGCGAGACGGCGCCGAGCGCGAGCATCCAGTGACGCATCGAATGATCCTCATCAAGCGGTTGACCGGTGCCGAACGTGCGACGACCCGCGCGGTTGCAGGGTCGCCCGGTTGCCATTCTGTTCCCGTACTCTATGGCGCTTTACCGTGATTCCCTATCCCGCCCTCCACGCCAGCCACGGCGGCATCTGGATCGCGGATGGCGAGGGGACGCGCTCGATCGGCCGCGGCGAGGCGATCCGCATCGCCGCGGATACGCCGGTGATCCTGCTCAACGCGCCTCTGGTCGGGCAGCGGCTGGGCTATCCCGAGCTCTCGGGCCTCGACCTGCTCGAACTGTTCGCCTTCCTGCACCCGGCGCGCTTCGCGGTACCGACGCCGAAGGGGCTGGCGCGCGCCGTCGATCTGTCGCCGCCCGAGGCCGATGAGGATGTCGCCGCTTTCCTGCGCGAGGCCACAGCGGCGCTGCTCGCGGTGCCGGCGGGGGAATGGCGCGAGCGCGAGGGCGCGTGGACGGCGGCGCAGTCGCTCACCCGGCTGCGCTGGCCATGGGCGCCGGCGATCGCGCCGTTGCTGGCGAAGCCGCAGGTCGCCGAACGCTGGCTGTTCGCCAAACTGCCCGAGTGGGAGGAGCAGGCGCCGCGCCCGGCGCCGCTTACCGTTGCGGTCCCGCCGGGGGATGCCGAGGCGCGGCTCGTCGATCTCACCGGCCACGGCGCCGAGGAGCGGCTGGGGCAGCGCGCCTTCGCCGCGGCGGCGACCGACGCCTTCGCACCCCGGGCGATGCGCGACGCGCCCAACCTCGTGCTCGCGGAGGCGGGAACGGGCATCGGCAAGACCCTGGGCTATCTCGCGCCTGCCTCGCTGTGGGCGGAGCGTGCGGGCGGTGCGGTGTGGATCAGCACGTATACCAAGGCGCTGCAACGCCAGCTGTCGAAGGAGACCGAGCGCGTCTTTCCGGACCCCGCGCTGCGCCGGCACAAGGTGGTGACGCGCAAGGGCCGCGAGAATTATCTATGCCTGCTCAACCTGGAGGATGCGCTGCAGGGCGGCTTTGCGGGGCGGGCCGCGATCCTCGCGCAGCTGGTCGCGCGCTGGGCGGCGTATAGCGCCGACGGCGACATGGTCGGCGGCGATCTGCCCGGATGGCTGCCCACCCTGTTCCGCCGCAACGGCCCGGCGGCGCTGACCGATCGGCGCGGCGAGTGCGTCTATGCCGGCTGCCCGCATTACCGCAAATGCTTCATCGAGCGCGCGGCGCGCGCCTCGGCAGAGGCCGACATCGTCATCGCCAACCATGCGCTCGTTATGGTCAACGCCGCGCGGGGGCGCGAAACGGCGACGCGACCGACGCGCTATGTCTTCGACGAGGGCCACCACCTGTTCGAGGCGGCCGATTCGATGTTCTCGACGGCGTTGACCGGGCAGGAGACGATCGAGCTCAGGCGCTGGATCCTGGGGCCGGAGAGCGGCGGACGCGGGCGGCGCCGGGGTTTGCAGGCGCGGCTGTCGGATGTCGCGAGCTACGACGAACAGGGCGGTATCGCGATCCAGGACGCCGTCGCAGCGGCGCGGCACCTCGCCGGCGACGGCTGGCTGGGACGGATCGCGGAGGGTGCCCCGTTCGGCCCGATCGAACAGCTGCTCGCCGCGGTGCGCGGTCTCACCTATGCGCGCGCCGAACAGCCTGGCGACGCGGGCTATGGCCTCGAGACCGAACTCGCGGAGCCGACGCCCGAGCTGATCGAGGCGGCCGCCCCCGCGGCGGCGGCGCTCGATGCGCTGGTGCGGCCGCTCGTCACGCTGGGGCGGCGCCTGGAGGCGGTGCTCGCCGAGGCGCCCGACTGGATGGATGCGCCGGCGCGCGCGCGCGTCGAGGGGGCGATCGCCTCGATCGGCTGGCGCGCCGAGACCGTCGCGGCGTGGCTCGCGCTGCTCGCCCGAATCGGCGGCCCGGTCGATCCCGCCCATGTCGACTGGCTGGCGGTCGACCGGGTGGAGGGCCGCGAGTATGACATCGGCCTGCACCGCCACTGGCTCGATCCGACCAAGCCCTTCGCCGAAATCGTGTTGAAGCCCGCGCACGGCGCGCTCGTCACCTCGGCGACGCTGACGGGTGGGGGAGACTGGGACACGGCGGAGGCGCGCGTCGGAGCGCCGCACCTTGCGCGCGCGCCGTCGCGGTTCGAGGCGAAGAGCCCCTTTGCCTATGCGGCCCAAGCCGAGGTGCTGATCGTCACCGACGTCAAGCGCGGGGACCTGCCGGCGCTCGCCAACGCTTATGCGCGGCTGATCGTCGCGGCGGGCGGCGGCACCCTGGGGCTGTTCACCGCGATCCGGCGGCTGCGCGGCGTGCACGGGCGGATCGCCGACCGGCTGGCGCGCGAGGGGCTGCCGCTCCACGCGCAGCACGTCGACCCGATCGATACCGGCACGCTGGTCGATATCTTCCGCGACGATCCCGCCGCCTCGCTGCTCGGCACCGATGCGCTGCGCGACGGCGTCGACGTGCCGGGGCAGTCGCTGCGGCTGGTGGTGATGGAAGGGGTGCCCTGGCCCAAGCCGAGCGTGCTCCACGCGGCGCGGCGGCTGGCGGGGGGCGGGTCCGCCTATGACGACCGGATCGTGCGGGCGCGGCTCGCTCAGGCATTCGGGCGGTTGATCCGACGAGCCGACGATCGCGGCGCCTTCGTGATGCTGTCGGCGGCGATGCCCTCGCGCCTGCTCGCGGCCTTTCCGCCGGGCGTCGGCGTGGCGCGGGTGACGCTCGACGAGGCGGTGGCGCGGGTGCAGGCGCGGCTTTCCTCGGGCGGCCGTTTCGGGCATGAGGCGGCTCCCGCGATGCACCACGGAGAGGCCGGTTGAAGACGCTGACGCTGCTGCGCCACGCCAAGTCCGGCTGGGACGATCCCGTGTCCCGCGATTTCGATCGTCCGCTCAACGCGAAGGGCAAGCGCGCCGCGCAGGCCGTCGGGCGGCATATGCGCGAACTGGGGCTCGCCTTCGACCATGTCGTCGCATCGCCGGCGATCCGCGTCGGCGAGACGCTGGATGCGATCGAGGCGGGCTACGGTCGCAAGATCGCGCCCGTCTGGGAGCGGCGGATCTATCTCGCCTCGGCGGCGACGCTGCTCGACGTGGTCCACGACATGCCGGGCGAAGCGGAGCGGGTGCTCCTCGTCGGGCACAATCCGGGGCTCGAAGACCTGGTGCTGATGCTCGTTCCGGACGGGAGCGGCGACCTGCGCGCGCTGGTCGAGCAAAAATATCCGACCGCGACCTTGGCCGAGATGACGCTCGACATCGCGGCCTGGGATGCCGCGACAACGGGTGGTGCGACGCTGACCCGCTACGTCCGTCCGCGCGACCTCGATCCGACGCTGGGGCCGGACGAGGACTAAGCGGCGAGAAGGTCGGACCCGAAACGGTCCTGACGGGTTGAACCCCCGTCCGCATGGACCAAGGGGGATGACGTGATCGATAAGCGACGGCTCGAATCGGGCGGGCTGATCCTGTTTCTGGTGGCGATTTCGATCGCACTGCTGTTCGTGGTGTCGTCGTTCGTCGGTGCGCTGCTCTGGGCGGTGCTGGCCGCGATCCTGTTCCAGTCGCTGTTCCGCTGGCTGCTCGGTCGCTGGCCCGGACGGCGCAACCTCGCCGCGGCGGCGACCTTGCTCATCATTCTGGTGGCGGTGATCCTGCCGGCGCTGGCGATCACCGGGATGGTGGTGGACCAGTCGGCGGGCGTCTACGCCAAGGTGCAGAGCGGCCAGATCGACTTCGCGCGCTATTTCGAGCAGGTCCACGACGCGCTGCCCGACTGGATCCGGCGTCCGCTCGACCGCGCCGGCCTCGGCAGCTTCGACCTTGCGCAGGCGCGGATCGCGCAGGGGTTGCGCAGCAGCTTCCAGTCGATCGCGGCGCAGGCGCTGTCGATCGGGCGCAACGCCGCCGCCTTCCTACTGGCGTTCGGCGTCGGCCTCTATGTCACCTTCTTCCTGCTGCGCGACGGCGAACGTCTGGCGCCGGCGATCCGTGACGCCTTGCCGTTGGAGCGGCAGGTCGCCGACCGGCTCATCGGCAAGTTCGTCGCGGTGGTGCGGGCGACGATCAAGGGGTCGGTCGTCGTCGCGCTCGTCCAGGGTGCGCTCGGCGCGATCACCTTCTGGATCGTCGGCGTGCCGGCGGCGCTCCTGTGGGGCCTGCTGATGGCGCTGGTCGCGCTGCTGCCGGCGGTGGGGCCGGCGATCGTCTGGGTGCCGGTCGCGGTCTATCTGCTCGCCACCGGCGCGGTGTGGCAGGGCGTCGTCGTCGTCGTCTCCGGCGTCGCGGTGATCGGCCTCGCCGACAACATCCTGCGGCCGATCCTGGTCGGCCGCGACACCGGAATCCCCGACTGGCTGGTGCTGGTGACGACGCTGGGCGGGATCGAGGTCGCGGGACTGAGCGGGATCGTCGTCGGCCCGCTGGTCGCGGCGCTGTTCATCACCGGCTGGCAGATCCTGACCGAGGAGCGCGAACGCCGCCGGAGCCTTCGCGATCCTGACGCCGAGGCTAGCGCCCCTCCAGCAGCGACTTGAGATTGTGGAGCGCGCCGAGCGGCTTGTGCTCGTCCTCGCTCACTACTCCGGCCTCGCGCAGCGCTGCCGCCGCTTCCGCACTGCGCGGGAAGGGATCGAGCGCCAGCGCCATCGTCTCGGCAGCGGCCTCGCCCAAGTCGATCACGCCGCCCTCGATCTCCACCGTGTCGAGCGCGCCGGCGTCGAGCTCCACCTCCTCCCGTCCGTCGAGCGATTCGACGAACAGCAGCGCGACCGCCTCGTCGATCGTCGCGGGCAGGGGCGCGCCGGTCACCGAACAGGCCTGGACGACGTCGCCGGTGACGCGGCCGCGCACCGCGATCCCGGCCGCCTCGCGGCGCAGGCCGAGCGCCGCCTCCAGCCGGTCGACCGACAGCACGCCGAAGCGGGCGGCGAGCGCGGTGCGTTCGGCGGGATCGGCGGCGATGCGCACCTCGCGCTCGCCCGCGCCGATCGCGTCGAGCCGTTCGGGACGGCTGAATTCGGGGGTCACGGCAGGTCTCCTGCGGTCAGGCGGTCGAGCGGCACCGCGCCGAGCGCGGTGTGGAAGGCGGTCAGCGACGCCGCGACATGGTCGAGCGCCGCGGCACCGGGTGCGGTCCCGCGGTAGAGATTGCGGACCAACGCGGGCCGGAGGTCGCCCGCCGCCAGCCCGTCGCGATAGGCGCCGAGGCGACCGCCGAGCATGCTCATCATCTTGCCGATATGCTTGCCGACGACGATGTCGCCGATGCCCATCTGGCGCAGCTGCCCGTCCATGTCGTCGACGAACCGCTCGGTGAGGTGCGCCGACAGCGCCGCCGCCTCTGGCTCCCGCTCCAGCCGCAGCAGCACCATCGCGAGCACCGCGGCGATCATGTCGAAGCGGCCGTCGACCGTGTCCGGCACCGCGCCGGCGAGGTACCAATGCTCCGCCCGTCCGCGCGTCACCACCGCGTTATAGAGCGGCAGCGCTTCCTCGCGCGTGTCGCCGAACACCCGTTTCCACCAATTCACGTACCCGTCCCTATCCCCGGCCCAGTCCGCTGCGGCGCTTGATGCCGGCCTGCCCTTCGCATATCGAGGCGATCGGCGGGCGATGCAATCGGCCATGCGCACGCTTGCCGCTGGAGATAGTGATGAGCGTATCCTTTGCCCGTACCGCCGTTCTCGGAGGGCTCGGGCTGACCCTTGCCGCCGGAGCCTGCGCGCCGCTGCGCTCGCACCAGGGCTATATCATCGATGCCGATCTGGTGAATTCGGTGCAGCCGGGCGTCGACAATCGCCAGTCGGTGGCAAGCGTGCTGGGCCGCCCGACGATCGCGAGCCAGTTCGGCGAGCAGGACTGGTATTACATCGCGCGCGACAGCCGCAACCTCAACTTCCAGAAGCCCAAGGCCAGGGACCAGATCACGCTGAAGATCAGCTTCGATCCCAACGGTACGGTGAAGTCGGTGACGCGGACCGGTGTCGACCGGGTCGCGAGCATCGATCCCTACGGCAAGACGACGCCAACGCTGGGTCGCAAGCGCGGCTTCTTCGAGGACCTGTTCGGCAACATCGGCACGGTCGGCGCGGCGGGCGCGGGCGGCGGCCCGAACGGCAGCAACACCGGCGGCGGTCGCGACACGCCCTGATCCGGCGGGTCTGACCCTGCCGGTTGGCCGCGCCGCCTGCTACGCATCGGCGCGGCCGTGCCGTGCTTGGACCGGCACTGATCCCGAAAGGGGAAGGGATCAGGTGCGGCAACGCGCCGTCGGGAGATTGGTTCTACACTGTCCGAAATTCCGCGTCGCCGTTCAGACGTGAACAACCTGGACACCTTAACAGAAACGATCCCTTCCGATCGTTTCGATTTCTGCACCGATAGAAAGAGCGTCCTGCGCCGCGCCGTGTTTCGACGATGAGGTCGCTGGTCCATCATCCTCGCGCTAGCGGGGTGTCGCGGCATAGGACAGAGGCCCGCCCTTCGTCATGCATGGGCAAACGGTTACGCTTGGCAGCGTCCCATGGGCGCGGGCGCTTCGACACGATCGGGTGGTCGATGAGCCGACGTGGCATCCCCTCCTCACGAAACGACACCGATTCGGTGGGGTCCGTCGAGGGTTTCGACGTATTCGCTCGCGGCATTCTCCAGGCGGATCATGACCCTGCGCGATTTCGCTTGTGGTAATCCATCCATAATGGACATTGTAGGCCTCGGCCGGGGGGCTTCATGTGGACCAAATCATCCTGTGTCTTGATGCAGCGGCGCGCGAGACGATGCTGTTCGCCGCGACGGGATTGCTCGTCGGCGGGCTGGACGATCTGATCCTCGATCTGACCTATATCGGTCTGAGGGTGATCCGGCGCGATATCGGCACGATCGGCCTGGACACGCTGCCGCCGGCCCGGGCGGGGGGTCGCATCGCGGTATTCGTCGCGGCGTGGGACGAAGAGGCGGTGATCGGCGATATGCTCGCCACCGCGGTCGCCCGCTTCGATCATCCCGATTACCGGCTCTATGTCGGCGTCTATCCGAACGATCCCGGCACGATCCGCGCCGCGTCGCGCGTCGCCGCCGAAGACGCCCGCATCCGGGTCGTGATCGGCGATCGCGACGGGCCGACGACCAAGGCGGGATGCCTCAACACCCTGTGGCGCGCGCTGGTCGCGGACGATGCGGCGGAGGGACGCGCGACCAAGGCAGTCGTCCTGCACGATGCCGAAGACGTCGTGCATCCGGCCGAACTGCGCGTCTTCGATACGCTGATCGAGGGGCGGGCGGCGGTGCAATTGCCGGTCCTGCCGTTGATCCGGCGCGGATCGCTGACCTCCGGCCATTATGCCGACGAATTCGCGTATGCCCATAGCATCCAGCAGCCCGCGCGCGCGGGGCTGGGCGCGGCGATGCCGCTCGCGGGCACCGGCTGCGCGATCGCCACGGATATGCTCGCGGCCATCGCCGCGGAGCGCGGCGGCGATCCGTTCGATGCGACCAGCCTGACCGAGGACTATGAATTGGGGCTCTACATCGCGAATCGCGGCGGCATCGGGCGCTTCGCGCGGGTGCGCGATCCGCGCGACGGCAGCCTGGTCGCGGTGCGCGCCTATTTCCCCGACACGCTGCCGGCCGCGACGCGGCAGAAGGCGCGGTGGATGACCGGCATCGCGCTCGCCGGCTGGGACAGGACGGGATGGAGCCGGCCGCGGGCGGTGGCGGATCACTGGATGCGCATGCGCGATCGCCGCGCGCTGCTGTCCGTCATCGTGCTGGCCGTGGCGTATGCGGCGGTGCTGCTCTGGCCGGTCGCCGCCGCGGTGCGCTGGTTGAGCGGCATGCCCGAGGCGGACGATCGGCTCGCCGACTGGCTGCTCACCGCGACGTCGCTGCTGCTGGGATGGCGGCTGGCGATGCGCGCTGCGTGCACCGCGCGCGCTTACGGGTGGCGGCAGGCGGGATGGTCGCTGCCGCGGTTCTTCGTCGGTAATCTCGTGTCGCTGATCGCCGCGCCGCGCGCGCTGCACCGCTATTGGCGCCTGCTGCGCGGCGCGCCCCTGGTCTGGGACAAGACGCGGCACGTCTTCCCCGATCTCGACGGCGCCCTGGCGAACTGAGACGGATGGCCGCGGGACGCCCGCTGCGGTTCCTCGGCGTGATGCTGTGCGGCTGGTGCGGTGCACGCGGGGTCGCGATATACCGCGACGGGATGGTCGCCGCGGGGCCGCTCGAGGCGCCGATCCGCCGGATCATCGCGGTCCTGGCACCCGCCGCCGATGCCGCCATATTGCCGATCGGCGCGACGGGGTGGCGGTCCGTTCGCGCGATTCCGCCTCGTCCTTCAAGCGATCGCACGCTGCGGCGGACAACGGCATCGGCCGCGACCGGGACCGGGCGCGCGGATCACCCGAGCGCGACCGCATTCGTCCGGCACACCGACCCATCGATCCCCGCCCGCCGCATCGCCGTAGGGCCCCAGACGTGGCCCGGCGCTGCGCCCCCGCCCGTCGCGGACGGTCGATCGCGCTGGGCGGCGAGCGCGTGGGCGATCGCCCGCGGCGGCGTGCAGGCGGTGGCGACCGGCAGCCAGCTCGGCGCGTCGCAGGCGGGCGTGCGCGTCACCTATCTCCTCGACCGGTCGCATCGGATCGCGCTGGCGGGGCGTGCCTCGGCACCGCTCGCCGGTCGTGGCCGGGAGGCATCGCTCGGGATCGACTGGCAGCCGACCCGGTTGCCGATCCACGTGCTCGCCGAGCAGCGGCTGTCGCTCGACGGCGGGCGCGGCGGTGCGTCGCGCGCGCTCGGGGGGGGTTTCGGGCCGGGAGTCGTGGCGTCCGGTTTCCGGCTGGAAGGGTATGGGCAGGCCGGCGTGATCGCCCGCGACGGCGGCGAGGGCTTTGCCGACGGCGCGATCCGCGCCAGCCACCCGCTCGTTCAAGCGGGCCGAGTGCGGGTCGATATCGGTGCGGGGATCTGGGGCGGGGCGCAGCGCGGTGCGTCGCGCCTCGACGTCGGGCCGTCGCTGGGGGTCACTGCGCCGATCGGCGGGCATGCGGTTCGCGTGACCGCCGACTGGCGTCAGCGCATCGCCGGCGAATCGCGGCCGGGGTCCGGCCCGGCGGTGTCGCTCGGTACCGATTTCTGAGCGCCGGGGTGCGGTACGGCTGGAGCATGATGACGTCAGCTTGATCCGCATGTGCCGTTCGCCCTGAGCCTGTCGAAGGGTCCGGGTCTCACCTGTGCTTGGACAAGCGCAGCGCGAACGGTTCCATGGTATGCCATCACGCTCTGGGCGCGGACAATCGCGCCGCTCGGCTCTGGTCCGACCGGCCGAGCCGGCTATAACGCGGACCGTGGACCTCTACCTCCCCATCGCCAATCTGTCGGTCAACGCGCTCGTCATCGTGCTGCTCGGCGGCGGCGTCGGGCTGCTGTCGGGGATGTTCGGGGTCGGCGGCGGCTTCCTGACGACGCCGCTGCTCATCATCTACGGCATCCCGCCGACGGTCGCCGCGGCGTCGTCGGCGAGCCAAGTGACGGGGGCGAGCGTGTCCGGCGTCGTCGCGCACTTCCACCGTGGCGGGGTCGACACCAAGATGGGCGGCGTGCTGGTCGCCGGCGGCATCCTCGGCAGCTTCGCCGGCGCCTGGATCTTCCGCCT
>JBKBTU010000569.1:0-594 GCA_046290715.1 Sphingomonas sp.
CGCGGTGCTGGCCGCGGAAGCCGCCCTTGCCACGGCCCGCACGCAGCGGGCGGCGATCGCCTATGAATATGACCTCGCGCTGGCGGCGCTCCTGTCGGCATCGGGCCAACTCGATACGTTCGCGGATCATATCGCCGGCGCCGACATCCATCTGGCCACGGATGCCCGCCCATGACCGATCCGGCAGTCGACGTCGATCCTGCCGCCCCCTCGCGCCGCGCGCGCTGGTTGCTGTGGATCGGCATCGCCGTCGTCGTCGTAATCGTCGGCCTCGGGCTGTGGCTGGCGAGCCGTCCCGCGCCCGAACAATGGCAAGGCGAGGTGGAGGCAGATGAGATCAATGTTGCCACCAAGGCGCTGGCTCGTGTGGAGACGCTGGCGGTGGACGAGGGCGACAGGGTCCGCCGCGGGCAGGTGATGGCGATCCTGTCGGCGCCGGAGATCGATGGTGGTCAGCAGCAGGCGCAGGCGGCGCTCGACAGCGCACGGGCGCTGCAATCTGTGGCCATCGAGGGGGCCAGGGCGGAAGACCTGACCTCATTGCGTTCCACCTGGCTGGCGGCACAGGCGACGGCCGACCTGGCCGCGGTGTCG
>JBKBTU010000570.1:0-592 GCA_046290715.1 Sphingomonas sp.
GAGGCGCCGAGCGCGGTCTCGCCGTCGGTCATGAAGACCAGCGCCCGCTTCGGGCTCTCGCGCGTCGGATTGGTACGGCGGAAGACGTCGTCGCGCACCAGCAGGCGATAGCCCCACAGCAGCCCGGCGTGGTGCAGCGTGCCGTTGGCGGGATAGATGGCGGCGTTCTTCTGGTCGATGATGTTGCTGTAGAAGCTGCGGTCGCGTCCATAGGCGAGCGGCACCGCCTCCTCGGGGCATTGCCAGTTGGGTGAGGGCCAGTCGGTCTTGTTCTTGTTGCCGTCGCTGGTCGCACCGCCATTGGGGTTGACGCTATATTCGGTCGCGTCCTTCCAGTCGGAGGTAAACCGCGGGATCCGGTTGTAATTGACCTTGAACGGCGTGCCGGTGCTGGTCGTGAAGTTCCAGCCGTTGGCGGGATCGTAGTAATTGCCGTCGGTCGTGGTGATGACGTCGTTGCCCGCGCTTGCGGCGCCGTCGTTGAGGCCGATGTACATCACGTACATCCAGCGGCGATACGGATTGTTCGGCGCATCGACGTTATAGGCCGCAGGATTGAGCATCGCATCGGCATAGGTGGCGTCGAGCTTGT
>JBKBTU010000571.1:0-591 GCA_046290715.1 Sphingomonas sp.
GGTGATGCGCAATTTCGCGAGCGACGACCGGCCCTATGCCAGCGCGCTGGTTGGCGATGCGGAAACCTATGTCAGCGAGGTCGACGAAAGCGACGGCTCGATCGCGCTGTATCGCCCCGCTGTCGGCGTGCTGCTCAACGTCAGCCTCGATCACAAGAGCCTGGAAGAGCTGCGCACCCTGTTCGGCGATTTCGCCGGGAAGGCACGCACGACCATCGTCAATATCGGCGACGCCGAAAGCGCGGAACTGGCCAGAGCGCTCGACCCGGCCCGCACGCGAACCTTCGCGGTCGATGCCGACGCGGACCTCTCCGCCCGTAACCTGACGCCCGAGCCGTTCGCCATTGGCTTCGATCTGGCGATGGACGGCATCACCCGCCGCATCCGCCTGTCGGTCCCCGGCGCGCACAATGTCGCCAATGCCCTCGCAGCAATCGGCGCCTGCATCGCCGCCGGTCTCGACCCCGACGCCGTGTGCGAAGCGGTTCAGGGCTTCACCGGCCTGCGCCGCCGCTTCGAGCTGGTCGGTACCGCCAATGGCGTCGCGGTGATCGACGATTTCGGGCACAACCCCGACAAGATCGGCGCAAC
>JBKBTU010000572.1:0-590 GCA_046290715.1 Sphingomonas sp.
ATGATCGGCTGCCTCTATGCCTGGCGCAAGCTCGAGACGCGGATGCCCGGCGCCAAGCCGAACAACCGGCTGATCGCGGTCAAGGAAACCATGATGATCTCGCCGGGCCTGCGCCTCGCGGTGCTCGACTTCGAGGGCAAGCGCCTGCTCGTCTCGGTCGGCCGCGGCGGCGTCGCCCTGATCGACAAGGTGGATCAGTGAGCGTCACCGTCACGCGGATGGGTGCCGGACCGTCGCTGTTCAAGGGCGCGCGTTCGCCTCAAGCCCGCCGTCATCCCGGACTTGTTCCGGGATCCACCGTGCCGCACCATCGCGGGCCGCTGGTTGCGCGGGCCGGTAGACCCCGGAACAAGTCCGGGGTGACGGTGGAGACGAGCAACCGCTCCTACAAATGGCTGTGGGCCCTGCTCGCCATCGCGCTCGCGCTGCTCGTCGCGATGCCCGCCTTCGCGCAAGCCGCGCCTGCCGCGCCGGCGCCCGGCGTCGGCGACGCGGTCGACCGTGCGCTCGGCCAGCTGAGTTCGGGGGCGGCCTCGGGCGGTACGCAGTCGGCGCCGCTGTCGCTGTCGCTCCAGGTCCTCATCATCATG
>JBKBTU010000573.1:0-588 GCA_046290715.1 Sphingomonas sp.
GGTGGGAGGCCTTGCGATGGCTCTACAGCTTTGGGGCGGGTTGGAATGCACCGTCAACCGGACCGGCGACGCGTTCCGCGACCAGACTCGGCTCAGCGGGCACCACGACCGGCCGGAAGACCTCGACCTGTTCGCCGGCCTCGGCCTCGCCGCGATCCGCTATCCGCTGCTGTGGGAGCGGATCGCCCCGCATGCCGACGGCGAACCCGATTGGGCGTGGACCGACGCGCGGCTCGCGCGATTGCGCGAGGCCGGCATCCGCCCGATCGCGGGCCTCGTCCATCACGGCAGCGGCCCGGCGCACACCCACCTGCTCGACGACGGCTTCGCAACCGGACTCGGTCGGTTCGCCGGTCAGGTCGCCGAACGCTATCCATGGATCGAGGACTGGACGCCGATCAACGAACCGCTGACCACGGCGCGCTTCGCCGCCCTCTACGGCCATTGGTACCCGCATGCTCGCGACGAGCGATCGTTCTGGCTGGCGCTGCTCAATCAGGTCGACGGCACTCGTGCCGCGATGCGCGCGATCCGCCGCGTCAACAGTCGCGCACGGCTGATCCAGACCGACGATCTCGGCCGCACCTA
>JBKBTU010000574.1:0-588 GCA_046290715.1 Sphingomonas sp.
GTCGCCGCTTCGGCAGCCGTGAGCGCGCCGGTTTCGACCATCACGTCAAGCACGACGCTGGCGCGGCCGATCGCCGCCTGGGCGTCAGCGGTCGGGGAGTAGCGCGACGGCGCCTTGACCAGACCGGCGATCACGGCAGCCTCGGACAGCGTCAGGTTGGTCGCGGGATGGCCGAAAAAGGTCCGGGACGCCGCATCGATTCCATAGGCACCGCCGCCGAAATACACCTTGTTGAGATAGAGTTCGAGGATCTGGTCCTTGGTGAATTTCCGCTCCAGCGCGAGCGCCAGGATCATCTCGCGGAATTTGCGCCCGACATCGTACTTGTTCGACAGGAAGATGGTGCGCGCGACCTGTTGCGTGATGGTCGATGCACCCTGCAGCCGGCGGCCGGTGCCGCGATTGTCGATCGCGAATTTGGTGATGCGGGCGAGCGCGACCGGATCGACGCCCCAGTGCGAGCGGAAGCGGCGATCCTCGATCGCGACCATCGCGTCGCGCATCGGCTCGGGGATCTTGTCATATTCGATCCACTCGCCATAGCTTGGCCCCAGCGAGACGATCACCGTGCCATCGGCGGCATGGACG
>JBKBTU010000575.1:0-588 GCA_046290715.1 Sphingomonas sp.
CCTTCCCACCGCTGCGCGGCGGGCCCCTTCCTCTCCCGCAAGGGGAGAGGAGTTTGGGGGCGCAGCCGTAGCTTCAAAGCTCACACCACCAGCCCCATCGGGTTCTCGCACAGCTGCTTGATCGCCTCCATCAGCTGCGCCCCGTCCGCGCCGTCGATGGCGCGGTGGTCGAAGCTTCCCGAAGCATGAAGCACGGTGGCGACCTTGATCTCGCCATCCACCACATATGGCTGCTGCTGCCCCGCCCCCACCGCAAGGATCATGCCCTGCGGCGGGTTGATCACCGCGTCGAACTGCTTGATCCCGAACATCCCGAGGTTGGAAAGGCTCGCGGTGCCGCCCTGATATTCGTGCGGCATCAGTTTGCCATCGCGCGCCTTGCCCGCGAGCGTCTTCATCTCGGTCGAGATCGCGGCAAGGCCCTTGGTGTCGGCATTGGTGATCACCGGGGTGATCAGGCCCGAAGGCGCGGCCACCGCCACCGAGATATCGGCGCGGCTGTAGCGGCGCAGCGTGTCGCCGTGGAAGCTGACATTGCACTGCGGCACCCGCACGAGCGCGCGGGCCAGCGCCTTGATCAGCAGATCG
>JBKBTU010000576.1:0-587 GCA_046290715.1 Sphingomonas sp.
CTGTCGAAAAGCGTGCCAATGCCTCGCCGCGCATGTCGGCGGATTTCAGGCGTTCGACCCGCCGTGTCGCCCGCCGCGTCAGGGTGCGGCCGTTCCGGCCCAGCGCTCGGTTGTCGATCGCATCATCGTCGTCGACGGTCGCATCGACGTGCCGCGCGTTCAGGCGCAGCGTAAGCCAGTCGGCCGCCTCATGCCCGATATCCAGCGACGCTCGCGAACGATGGGCCGCTGTCCGCGACCAGGGTTCGGCAAGAAAACGGTCCCTCGGCAGGGTGATGCGATTGTCGGCCCCGACGACCAGGCCACGTTCGAAAGGGCCGCGCTGGCTGGCGTGATCCAGGTCGAGCCTGACAACGGTCGCCGCGCCCGGCGTCCAGCGGGCGGAGGCCGCAGCGAACTGGCGGGTGGAATCGACCGTTTCGCCACCACGGAACCCGTCGAGCCGCTGCGCCGCGCCGGTGAGGCGCACGGCAACCCTGTCGGTGACGGCCCCGCTGGCCGTGGCGGAGGCTCGGGCGAAGCCGAAGCTGCCGCCCTGCAACTCGATTTCGGCAGTGGGGCTATGGCTGGGCTGGCGGGTCGATATG
>JBKBTU010000577.1:0-587 GCA_046290715.1 Sphingomonas sp.
CGAATCAGTCGACGGCGCCTTCCGGGCCGCTGGTACGACGCGAGACGGGCATCTATCCGACCTTCGCCGGCAGCCTGACAGCTGCCAACACCCAGATCGGCGACGAGGATGCGGCCGGGACCGAGGCGCAGCTGACCGCTCTTTCGCAGGCGCGCGCCAATGGCAGTGTCTCGGATGCGGAGTATCGGCGTCGGGTTGCCGAACTGCGCAGCCTTGCGGCAAACCATGGGCAGGATGCGGAAACCGCCATCGCCAATTAGAGCTTGCCTTTCGGGCGGTTTGGTCGCAAATCACCAAATCGCCAAGAGGGCGATATCCCCGCGCTGGCCTGTGCCGCGCGTGCTTCCACGGGGAGAGATATGGAAGAGTTTCATAAAGTCCGCCGACTGCCGCCTTATGTCTTCGAACAGGTCAACCGCCTGAAGGCCAGCGCGCGAGCGGGTGGCGCCGACATCATCGATCTCGGCATGGGCAACCCCGACCTGCCGACACCGAAGGCGATCGTCGACAAGCTTTGCGAGGTCGTCCAGGATCCACGCACGCATCGCTACTCTTCCTCCAAGGGCATTCCCGGTCTTCGCCGTGCG
>JBKBTU010000578.1:0-586 GCA_046290715.1 Sphingomonas sp.
CGGGGAGGTACTTGCCGCTCAGCACGCCCTGCGCCATGGGCGACCAGACGATCTGCGAGATGCCGAGCTCTTCGCTCGTCGGCACGACCTTGCCCTCGATCACACGCCACAGCATGGAGTACTGCGGCTGGTTCGAGATGAGCTGGATGCCGAGCTGCTTCGCCAGGGCGTGGCCCTCGCGCAGCTGTTCGGCGGTCCACTCGGATACGCCGATGTAGAGCGCCTTGCCCTGCCGCACGACGTCGGCGAAGGCCTGGAAGGTCTCTTCGAGCGGCGTCTCGTAGTCGAAGCGGTGCGCCTGGTAGAGGTCGACGTAGTCGGTGCCGAGGCGCTTCAGCGAGCCGTTGATGGAGTCCATGATGTGCTTGCGGCTGAGACCGGTGTCGTTCGGACCCCCGGGACCGGTGGGGAAATAGACCTTCGTGAAGATCTCGAGCGACTCGCGACGCTGTCCCTCGAGCGCCTTGCCGAGCACGACCTCCGCCGCCGTGTTGGCGTAGGTGTCGGCGGTGTCGAACGTCGTGATTCCCGCGTCGAGCGCGGCGTGCACCGTCTTGATCGCGGCGTCGTCACCGACCTGCGAGCC
>JBKBTU010000057.1:0-8738 GCA_046290715.1 Sphingomonas sp.
ATCCGGTGGCGCTGCCGACGCTCGCGGCGATCGCGTGCTACCATCATGCCCTGCCTGCACCCTGCACGCCCGACGGCAGCGCGCGCGAAGCTGCCGCTTATGCCGAGACCTACCTCGCCGCATTGTTCCGGGGCCGCGCGCTGGACCCCGCCGGCCGCGCCACCGTCGCCGCGCGGCTGGAGGCGCTGACCGGCATATCGCGCGCCTATTATCTCGCTCACGACCTGCGCATCTCCAAGGAACGCTTCCGCGTCGAACTGCTGCGCGCGCGAGGGCGGGTGCTCGGCCGCTACGATGCGCGCTACACCGCGCCGCGCGCGGCGGACGCCGGCGATACCGTCGGGCCGGACGCCTTTTCGCCCGTATCCGACCTCTACGGCAAGGCGGTGGTCGGGCAGCTCGCCCGGATCGGCGTTGCCGATGCCGCATCCTATCGCGTCATCGTCCGCGGCGAGGACGACTGGCGCTACGGATCGGGCGACTCGCCGTTCAACGACTGGCCGTTCATGGCCCGGCTCGAACGCGCGATGGCGGCGGCGCCGGACATGCGCCTGTTCGTCGGCACCGGGCTCTACGATCTCACCACCACGATCGGTGCGGCGGACTATCTGTTCGCGCAGAGCGGCCTGACGCCCGACCGCTTCCGCAACCGGCGCTACCCCGCCGGCCACGTCGCCTATTCGGACGATGCCAGCTGGCGCCTGCTGATACGCGACCTGCGCGCCTTCCTGGCCGATGGACCTGCCCGATGAACGACGCGCGGCTCGCCCGGCGCATCGACCTGTGGGGCGTCGTCGCGCTCGGTCTCGGCACTGCGGTCGGCGTGTCGATCTTCTCGGCGATCGCGCCTGCTGCCCGCATCGCAGGGCCGGCGATGCTGCTGTCGGCACTGCTCGCGGCGCTGCCGATGTACCTGATCGCCGTCAGCTACGCATTCTTGGGCTCCGCCTGTCCGGTGTCTGGCGCGTCGGTCGTCTGGCCCGCCCGGTTCCTCCACCCCGCCTGGGGCTTCTACATCGGCTGGGCCCGCATCGTCGCCAACCTCGGCGCGATCGTCGTGCTGGCGCTGGTGCTGGTCCGCTATGCCTCGATGCTGATGCCGCTGCCGACCAAGCCGACGATGCTCGCGGTGATGCTGCTCGCGCTCGTCGCCAACCTGTTCGGGGTGCATATCGCGACGCGCGTGCAGAAGGTGCTGCTCGTCGGCATGCTGCTGCTGTTCGCCGTCTTCGTCGTCTGGGGCGGCGCAAGCGCGGTCGATCCCGCCCGGTTGCAGCCGCTTTTCCCGCACGGGGTGCACGGCATGATCGCAGCGACGCCATTGCTGATGGGCCTGTTCTTCGGGATCGAGGCGGCGACCGAAGCCGGGGCGGAGGTCGCCGACAGCCGCCGCACCATCCCGCTCGGCATCGCGCTGTCGATCGGGTCGGCGACGCTCCTCTACCTCGCGGTCGGCTTCGTCGCGCTGGGGGTGCTCGGCGGCGACGCGCTCGGAGCCAGCGACGCACCGATCCTCGATGCGGCCAGGCGCTTCATGGGTCCCGCCGCGACGCCGCTGATCGTGCTGGCGGCGGTGCTGTCGATCGGCAAGTCGCTCAACGCGCTGTTTGCGATGTTCAGCCGCAGCCTCTTCGCGATGGGCGTATCGGGCATGCTGCCCCGCGCACTCGGCCGGATCCACCCGCGCTGGCAGACGCCGCACGTCGCGCTGCTCGCGGTGTTCGCGCTCGGCTGCATCGGGCTGCTGCTGCCGATGGAGCTCACCTTCCTGTTCCTGGCGGTCAACATCCCCAATCTCATCAAATACGGCAGCATCTGCCTCGCCGCGGCGCGCGTCGTCGAACGGCACCCTGACCTCTACGCGAGCGCCGCCTTCGCCCCCGCCCCCCGAACAATGCGCCGACTCGCCTATGCGGGCGCATCGTGCGCCACTGCCCTGGTATTGGTCGGCCTGGAGACGGACTGGCGGCCCTACGCGCTGCTCGTCGCCTGGATGGTGGCCGGGGCGGCCTATCGCACGTTCGGGAGAGGCAGCGGAGGTCCGTCGAGCGTGCCGTAACCCCTCCATCACGCCGCGCCCGCACGCCAATTTCGGCGATCCGGAGCTTGTCGCCGTGCTGATCGTTACGCCGCTGACTTACTCAGGAGGAAACAGGCACATGGCACGATCGGCTCAGCAGCGCGGCAAGCAGGAGACCAAGGCCGCCGAGAAGAAGGTGGAAAAGACCGGCAAGCCCGCCGGCGGCGCCCGCGGCGGCATTACCGCGCCGGTGACGCCGTCGCCGGAACTCGCCGAGATCGTCGGCAAGGACGATCTGCCGCGCAGCGAGGTGGTCAGCAAGGTGTGGGATTATATCAAGAAGCACGATCTGCAGGACGCCAAGGACCGGCGCCAGATCAACGCCGACGCGACGCTGGAAAAGGTGTTCGGCAAGAAGTCGGCGAGCATGTTCGAGATGAACAAGCATCTGAGCGCGCACCTGTCCGCCAAGAAGGGCTGAGGTGCGCCTTCCCACTGGCGGCCCCGCTCGTAGCATAGCCCATAGCCCCGCCCACGATATGGTCGCGATCGGATCCACTCGATGAGCGCGTCCGATCGCGTCGCCGGCTACACCGACGTCCTCACCGGTAGCCGCGATCCGGGCACGGAAACGCCGGGCGCATCGCAGATCCGGCCGGTCTCCTCGCCGGAGTTGAAGACGCTCGCCGGCGTGGCGGTGGGGACGCTGGTGATCGCCGCGCTCTATTTCGGGCGCGACGTGCTGATTCCGATCACGCTCGCGGTAATGCTGTCTTTCGTGCTGTCGCCGGTCGTCGACCTGCTTCAGCGCATCAGGCTGTGGCGCGCGCCGGCCGTCATCCTGACGGTGCTCGCCGCCCTCGGGGTACTGGGACTGATCGGCACGCTGATCGGCAGCCAGGCCGCATCGCTGACCAGCAACGCGCCGCAATATGCGCGGACGATCGAGGCCAAGGTGCAGGGCGTGCAGGGGTTCGCCGTCACGCGGCTGGCATCGCTGACCAAGGGCCTCGGCGGCAACCGGCATGCGCCCGCCCCGAACGGGGCGTCACCGACGCTGGCGCCGACGACGACACCCGCCACGGGGCAGCGCCGCCCGGTACCGGTCGAAGTGGTACAGAGCAGCACCTCGCCCTTCACCATCGCCAAGACGGTGGTGGAACCGATCCTCGGGCCGCTCGAGACGACGATCATCGTCCTGATCGTCGCGATCTTCGTACTGATGCAGAAGGAGGATCTGCGGGACCGCTTCATCCGCGTCTTCGGATCGAGCGACCTCCACCGGACGACCCGCGCGCTCGACGATGCCGGACAGCGGCTCAGCCGCTATTTCCTGTCGCAGCTCGCGGTGAACACCTGTTTCGGCGTCGTCATCGGGATCGGCCTGTGGCTGATCGGCATTCCCTCGCCCGCGATGTGGGGGGTGATGGCCGGCCTGCTGCGGTTCGTCCCCTATATCGGCTCGTTCCTGGCCGCCGTGGCGCCGGCGGCACTCGGCGCGGCGGTCGACCCCGGCTGGGGCATGGCGATCGAGGTGGCGCTGCTGTTCGTCATCGTCGAACCGCTGACCGGCTATGTCGTCGAACCGCTGCTCTACGGCCATTCGACCGGCCTGTCGCCGGTCTCGGTGATCGTTTCGGCGATCTTCTGGACGTGGCTGTGGGGACCGATCGGCCTCATCATGTCGACGCCGCTGACGTTGTGCCTGGTCGTCATGGGCCGCCACGTCAAAAGCCTCGAATTCTTCGACGTCCTGCTCGGCGACCGACCGGCGCTGACCCCGGTCGAGAGCTTCTACCAGCGCATCCTTGCCAACAATCCCGACGAGGCGCTGGCGCAGGCAGAGGCGTTGCTGGAGGACCGTCCCCTGGTCGACTATTACGACGAGGTCGCGCTGGAGGGGCTTCGTCTGGCGGCGGACGATTCGGCGCGCGGCACCATCGATGCGGCGGCGGCCGATCGGATGACCCGATCGATGCTGTCGGTCGTCACCGATCTCGAGCCGTTCGCCACGCCCTCGGCACCCTCGTCGTCGGACATACGGGTGTTGTGCGTACCCGGCCGCGGGCCGTTCGACGACGCCGTCGGAGCGATGCTGACGCAGCTGCTCGGCCAGCGCGGGATCGTAGCGAGCCGGGTTCCCGGCGCCGCCGCGTCCCGCGACGGGATCGCGACGCTCGACGTTACCGGTATCGACGTCGTCGCCATCGCCTGCCTCGATGCGCCCGGATCGTCCGCGCCGCTGCGCTACCTCGTCCGCCGGTTGCGCGACAAAGCCCCGCAAGCGTCGATCGTCGTCGCGCCGTGGCCGGGCGGAACCGAGCAACCAAGCGACGCCGACGGCCGGCGCAGCGTGGGTGCAGATCGTTATGCGGGCTCGCTTGCCGATGCCATCGCGGCGATCGAAGCGCCCGTCACACGGCCAGCAGTGCAGGCCGCCTGACAAGGCCCGCCGCGTTTCAGCAGGCGCGGCGGGCCAAACTAACCCACGAAATTGATCCAGGTGGATAATTCCGGACCGAATCCTGGCATCGACCGTTACGCCCCTGCAAAAAAGCAGAAAAAGGGGCGCTCATGATCATTCTTCATCTGGCGCTCGGCGGTTGCCTGAAGGCGCCGCCCACGGATTTCGGCATCACCGCGGACACCGGTGGCCATATCGCCTATGTACTCGATGCCGCATGCCACCAGGCTTTGCTGCCCGAGGTCGAGCAGGTGATCATCGCGACGCGCCTGTTCGAGGATGCGCGCCTCGGTGACATCTATGCGCAGCCGAGCGAGACCGTCGCGCCCAAGGTCGTGATCGAACGCATCGCGGGTGCCGATCGACGGTACCTCGAAAAGGAAGCGCTCGGCGCCGACCTCACTGCCTTCACCGCGGCCTTCTGCGATCACCTTGCCGCATCGCCGCGGCGGCCGGACGTCATACACGCCCATTTCGCCGACGCGGCGGCCGTGGCGATGGCGGCACAGCGTCGCTTCGGTATCCCCTTCGTCTATACGCCGCACGCGCTCGGCATCGACAAGCGCGCGCAGCAGATCGCTTCTGCGGGGCTCGATGCGCGGATCGCGGCCGAGCGGGCGGCGATCGCCAATGCCTCGGCGATCGTCGTCTCGACGCGGGAAGAGGCCTCGCGCCAGGTCGGCGGCTATGGTGTGCCGCTCGGCACGCGAGTGCACGCGATCGCACCCGGCGTGCCGCGCCGCGATCTGGTACCGACGGCGCCGACGCTGGCGGACCGACTCGGCGACTGGTTGGATCGGCCGGCGTTGCCGGTCATCCTCGCCGTCGCACGCCCGGTGGCCAAGAAGAACCTCGCAGCGCTGATCCGCGCCTACGCCGGCGACGCGATGCTGCGCGATACGGCGAACCTCGTCATCCTCGCCGGTCAGCATGACCATGCATCGACGGACGAGCGCGTGGTGCTCGCCGAGCTGCACGCGCTTGCAGAGGAGCCCGCGCTGTGCGGCCGCGTCGCGCTGCCACCGCGTCACGACGTCGCGGATGTCGCGGCGCTCTACGCCCGCGCCGCGCAGGGCGGCGTTTTCGTCAATCCGGCACTCCACGAACCGTTCGGGCTGACCCTGGTCGAGGCCGCAGCGGCAGGCGTGCCGGTGGTCGCCACCCGCAACGGCGGCCCCGCGGAGATCGTCGAGACGATCGGCCACGGGGTGCTGGTCGATCCGCACGACCCGGCCGCCATCGGCGCGGCGATCCGATCGATCCTCGCCGATCCCCTGCACCATGCCCATCTCGCCGCTGCGGCCGCCGCCGGCGCCGCGCATTATTGCTGGCACGGTTACGCCGGGGCGACGCGCGATCTCTACCGGCGGATCGCGACGCCCAAGCTGCTCGCCTCCGACATCGACAATACGTTGACCGGTTGCCCGGATGCTGCCGCGGCGTTCGGGACGTGGCGCGCCAACGCCGTGCTGCCGTTCGTGGTCGCGACCGGGCGCAGCTTCGATGCCGCGCGCATGATCCTGCGCCGCTGGCGCCTGCCCTTGCCGGATGCGTTCATCGTCGACGTCGGCACCCGGCTGATGCTGGCCGATGGCCGCGGCGGCTGGCGCGCGTGCGACGATTATGCCCGCCTGCTCGATGCGGGATGGGATCGCGCGGCCGTCGCCGCGGCGCTCGCCCCGCTCGGCATCACGCCGCAGCCCGCGACGACCGACGGCCCGCACAAGATCAGCTTCTACGGCACCGCCGCCGATGCAGAACGTATCCGCAAGACGCTGGCCGAGGCCGCGCTGCCGGCGCGTGTCGTCTTCTCGCACAACCGTTTGATCGACGTCCTCGCCCCCGCCGGGGGCAAGGCGCAGGCGATCGCCGCCTATGCGGCGCGGCACGGCTGGACGCTCGCCGATTGCGTCGCCGCCGGCGATAGCGGCAACGATGCCGACATGCTGGCGGCCTGCGGCCACGCCATCGTCGTCGGCAATGCGAGTGACGAATTGGCCAGCCTGCCCGCCCGCCCCGGACTGCGACGCACGTCGGCGCATCACGCCGCCGGTGTGCTCGAGGGGCTCGCCGCCCTCGGCTTCGATACGCCCCGGGCCCCCGTGCGGACGACGCGCGAGGCGGGCAATAGGTGTGCGGCGGCCGCGGCATGATGGCACCGTTCGGCTATTTCGTTCATCACCAGGGCCGCGGCCACGCCGAACGCTGTGCGGCGATCGCGCATGCGCTGCCGACCACCCGGCCGATGACGATCTTCTGCGCGCGCGACGACATCTTTCCGCCGCTGCCCGAACGCGTCGAGATCGTGACGCTACCGTCGCTCTTCGAACCGACGGGGATGGAGCCGGCGACGATGGATTGGGTGCCGACGCCGGCGACCCTGCATTGCGCACCGCTAGGCTGGCCGGGCATCCGGCGCGCGATGGCGACGCTCACCGCCTGGTTCGATGCGGCCAACCCCGCGCTGATGGTCTGCGACGTGTCGGCGGAGGTGGCGCAGCTGGCGCGCATCTGCTCCGTGCCCCACGTCAAGATCCTGCAACACGGCGATCGCGGCGATCCCGGTCACCGCGCCGCCTATGACGGGGCGGCCGGTCTGATCGGTCCGTTCCACGCCGATCTCGCACAGCCCGATTGGGATGCGGCATTGCGCGCCAAGACCTGCTTCGCGGGCGGCCTCGGCGTCGACGTGCGCAGTCCCGAGCGGGAGGTCGCGCGCCAGCGGATCGGCGTCGCGCCCGACGAAGAGATGATCCTCGTGCTGTCAGGCGGCGGTGGCGAGGGCTTCGCGCAGGCCCCGCTCGGCGTCGGCGCGCGCTCGCGGCCAGGCGCGCGCTGGATCACGATCGGCAAGGTCCAGCGCGACTGGCACGCCACCGAGCCCGCCAATATCGAGCACCGCGGCTGGGTGGAGGACGCGGCCGACCATATCGCGGCCGCCGACCTCGTCGTCGCCTCCACCGGCAACACCACCTGTCAGCAGATCCTCGCCGCCGGCCGGCCGTGGCTGGCGATCCCCGAGTGGCGCTATTTCGACGAACAGCATCGCAAGGCCGAGGCGCTCGCCGCCGCAGGCGTCGCCTGCGTCCGCCCTCACCTGCCCTCCTCGGCACAGGGATGGAACGCGGCCTTGACCGACACCTACGCCGGTCACCGTCCCGACCAGCAGCGTGCGATGATCGACGATGCACCCGCCGATCGCGTCGCGCTGTGGCTGGAGGCGCTCGCCGACCGCTTGTGGACGCCGCCGCTCGCCCCCCTTCCCCTCACCGTTCTGGAGACCCGACGCCCATGACCTCCGTTTCCGTCGTCACGCTGGCGAAGGGCCGCGCCGATCATCTCGTCAATGTGGTACACGGCCTGTCGCGCCAGTCGCAGCCGCCCGTCGAACTGATCGTCGCGGTGATGCAGGACGAACTCTACGTATTGCCCGAGGCGCCGTTCCCGATCCGCCAGATGCAGGTGACGGGCGAGGCGCTGCCGCTCGCCGCCGCCCGCAATGCGGCCGCGCAGGCCGCGAGCGGCGACGTCCTCGTCTTCCTCGACATGGACTGTATTCCGACGCCGGAGCTCGTCGCCGATTACGCGCGCTTCGCCGGTGAGGTGGATGCGCTGCTAATGGGCGAGGTGATGTACCTGCCCGGCGGAGCGACCGCGGGCGACTGGTCGTACGACGGCTTCGCCGCGGTCGCCGAGAAGCATTCCGACCGGCGCGGCCCGCCTGCTGAAGGGTGGGAGGCGTGCAGCGACTATCGCTGCTTCTGGTCGCTCAACTTCGCGATGCGCCGCGCCACGTTCCTCGGCGTCGGCGGCTTCGACGAACGCTATGCCGGCTATGGCGGCGAGGACACCGATTTCGGCAAGACGCTGGACCAGGCGGGCGTGCCGATCGCCTGGATCAAGGGCGGACTCGCCTATCACCAATATCACCCGCACCACATGCCGCCGGTGCACCACGTCGACAGCGTCGTGCGCAACGCGCAGCTGTTCGAGGCCAAATGGGGCTATCGGACGATGGGGCATTGGCTGCACGCCTTTCGCCTGATGGGCCTGATCGACGATGCGCCCGGTCGCCCGATCCGGATTCTGCGCCGGCCGGATGCGGACGATCTCGCGCTGACCGGGCAGCAGAGCCACCAGCCCTATGCCAATACCGCGCGGGTATTGCGCCAGCTCGAGGCAGCCGCAGAGGCACGTCCGCGCGACACGCTTGCCGCATGAGGATCGCGATCCTCGCTCATGTCCGCCAGCGCA
>JBKBTU010000057.1:8836-12092 GCA_046290715.1 Sphingomonas sp.
CACGACGTCGTGCTGTTCGCCTCGGGCGACAGCGATCCGCGTTTCGCCATCGATCCGGTCCTCGCCGAACATTACGAGCGGACCTTCCCCTGGGCGGAGCATCGCGGCTCCGCGCCGCTGATCGCGCACCTCGATGCGGGCTATGCCGACGCCTGCGACCGGATCGCCGCCGGCGGGTTCGATGTGGTGCATAACAACAGTCTGCATCGCTTCCCCCTGGAGCAGCGGCGGACGGCGGCGGTGCCCACCGTCACATCGCTGCACGTCCCCCCTTACGACGCGCTCCACTGGTTCGTCGCCGCCAGCCCCGCGCCCCGCCATCGCCTCACCGTCACTTCCGCACGGCAGCTTGCCGCATGGTGGCCGCAGGGTGCGCCGCGCGAGGCGTCGGTGCTGCACAACGGCATCGCAATGGCGCGATGGCCCTACGTGCCGGGCGGCAATGGCGAGGCGGTCTGGTGCGGGCGGATCACGCCCAACAAGGGCCCGCACCTCGCCGCGCAGGCGGCGCTCGCCGCCGGCGTGCGGCTGACGCTGTTCGGCGCGATCGAGGATCCGGACTATTGGCAGGCCGAGGTTGCACCGCTGATCGGCGCCGGCGTCGCCTATGGCGGCCATCTCGACGGTGCGGCGCTCGCCGGCGAACTCGGGCGGGCGTCGGTGTTCGTCTTCACGCCCTGTTGGGACGAGCCATTCGGGCTCGTCGCGGCCGAGGCGATGGCGTGCGGCCTCCCCGTCGCGGCCTTCGACATGGGTGCCGCGCGGGAGGTGATCGGCGAGGCCGGCGCCTTCGCCGCGCCCGGCGACGTGCCTGCGCTCGCCGACGCGATCCAGGCGGCCCTCGCGATACCGCCATCGGTGCCGCACGAGCGCGTGCTGCGCCTGTTCACGCAGGAGCGCTGGCTCGACCGCTGCGAGGCCCTCTACGCGGAGGTCGCCGCCGGCGACGCGATGCTCGCTGCATGAACGACGTCATCGCCGCACAGCGGACGGCGCTCGACGCGCTGTATCGGGCCCATGTCGGTGCGGGCGACCGCTACGCGCTGCTCGACTTTCCCGATCACGCCAACGTCGGCGACAGCGCGATCTGGCTGGGCGAATGCACGATGCTGCGCGCCATCACCGGCCGCGAGCCCGACTATGTCTGCACCTGGCACGATTTCGACGAGGAGGCGCTGCGCCGCGCCTGTCCCGATGGGATCGTGTTCCTGCACGGCGGCGGCAACCTCGGCGATATCTGGCCGCACCACCAGCGGCTGCGCGAGACGGTGCTGGCGCGCATGCCAGACCGGCGGGTCGTGCAATTGCCGCAGTCGATCCATTTCGGCGACGCGGCGGCGGCGCAGCGCTTCGGCCGCCTCGCCGCTTCGCATCCTGACCTGACGCTCTACGCCCGCGACCGGCCGAGCCTCGCCCTCGCGCAAGGCTGCGTCGGCGCGCGCGCGATCCTCGCCCCCGACTCCGCCTTTGCGCTCGGTACGCAACCGCGCGGTGCCGCCGAGTGGCCGCTGCTCGCCCTGCTCCGCACCGATGCCGAGCGTGCCGCGGATCAGGGCACGCCGCCGGCGGACGCGACCTGTGTCGACTGGCTCGACGACGACGGCCCACTGCCCGAGGCCCGATCCGCGCAAGCGGCGGCGCGCGTCGCGCGTGGCCTGCGGCTGCTGTCGCGCGGAGAGCGGATCGTCACCGACCGGCTGCACGGCCACATCCTGGCGCTGCTGCTCGGCATTCCGCACGTCGTGCTCGACAACAGCTACGGCAAGGTCGGCGCCTATATCGATGCCTGGACGGCAGCTTCGCCGCTCGTCGACCGCGCCGCGTCGTGGCGCGAGGTCTCGGCGGCGCCTCGCATCGCCGCATGATCGACGTCAGCCTGCTGATCTGCACGCGCGACCGGGCCGCCGCGCTGCCGGCGCTGCTCGCCTCCATCACGCGTGCCGTGGACCATTGCGGCCCCGCGGTCGAGGTCGTGATCGTCGACAACGGCTCTCGCGACGACACGCCCGGACTGCTGGCCGCGTGGCGCGACGCGCAGCGCTTCCCGGTCCGCCTGCTGCATGAGGAGCGGCCCGGCCTCGCCCGTGCCCGCAATCGCGGGCTGGATGCGGTTCGCGGCAGGATCATCGCCATGACCGACGACGATTGCGTCCTCCACTTCGACTATCTCGAAGCGCTCGTGCGGGTCTTCGCAGAGGTCGGCGGCCCGGCGATCGTCGGCGGACGAATTCTGCCCGGCGATCCGCGTGACCTTGCCGTGACGTTGAAGCTGGAGGATCATCCGATGGTCGCCCCAGCCGGCGGCTTCCCCGGCGGATTCGTCATGGGTGCGAACCTTGCCATGACCCGCGACGTCATCGCTCGCGTAGGGGCATTCGACACGCGCTTCGGCGCCGGTGCACCGTTCGTCGCGGCGGAGGATACCGATTTCCTGTTCCGCGCGCTCGGCCTCGCCATTCCGGTGCGCTACGACCCGCGCTTCGTCGTCGATCATCATCACGGCCGCCGCGACATCGCCGACGAAACACGGCTGCTCGCCGGCTACAGCTTCGGCGATGGCGCGCTCTATGCGAAACACGCCTTTCGCGATTCGAGGATCGCGACGTTCCTTTGCCGCGACATCGCCGCGCTGCGCCTCGACATCAGCCAGCCGATCACGACCCACCACGGCATCACCCATTTCCGCGCCTTCTGCCTGCGGCACAAGCTGCGCGGCATGATCGCGTTCGCCGCGGCGGGTGTTCGGACCGCGCTGCACGACGGTCGCCGCCGGCCGTCGGTCGCTAGAGCCTCGCGACCGCCTCTGCGACCGTGGCGGGCGAAACGGGCTTCTGTAGCCGAGGCACGCCCGCCATCACGGGCGGAATGACCTCCGGGTCATAGCCGGTGAGAAAGAGGAAGGGTACGCCCAGCGCCTGCAACGCCTCGGCGATCGCGAACCGCGGACCGCCGCCGCCCAGGTTCAGATCGAGCACGGCATGCGTCGGACGCTCCGTCGCGAGCAGGGCGAACGTCGCGTCCTCGCTCGGGCACGGCCCCAGAATGGCCGCCCCGGCACCGCGCAGCGCCGCAGCCGTATCGCTGGCAAGGTAATAATCGTCCTCGACCACCAGGATGCTTCGTCCGGTCAGGTCTGGCGCATCGGTCATGGCGATCACACACCCCGACGAAAACTACGGCTGGCGCCCGCGGAGACAAGGGCAGGATCGCGCTTGCGCGATCGTCACCACCTGGATGCCCCGTGAGGATTCGAACC
>JBKBTU010000057.1:12102-12396 GCA_046290715.1 Sphingomonas sp.
CCGTAGTCTTACCTTTAGACGACGGGGCAGCAGGAGGGCGCGCATCTAGGCGGGGGCGTTCCGCCTGTCAACGGGATTCCGGCGGCCGAAGCCCCCTCGACTTGTCGCACGCGCCCGTCCGCGCTACCTAAGGGGCAAGCACCGAGCGGGTATCGTCCCGCGACGGCAGAACAGAATAGAGAAAGTCACCACGGCTATGGGGGATCGATCCGCCCGAATGCCGTACCGGCAGGATCCTCCTGCCCGTTCGGCGCCGACCCGGCCGCAGCGCGGCCGCTGGTCCGATGCGCAGGC
>JBKBTU010000579.1:0-584 GCA_046290715.1 Sphingomonas sp.
GTGCGGCTGCGCAGCCGCAAACGTGGCGGGCCGGACGGCAGCATCTATCGCTACGACCGTGAGGCGCTGCTCGGCGCGATCGCGCGCGTGGCGCGGGGAGGCGGGGCATGAGCGAACAGTTGTTCCTGATCGCGCAGATTGCCGGTCAGTCGGTCGCGATCGACGCGAACCAGGTCGAATCGGTGGTGGATATCGCGCATGTCGTCGCGGTGCCGCGCGCCGAAGGGCATGTCCGCGGGCTTGCCGCGCTGCGCAGCCGGGTGGTGACGGTGATCGACACGCGCGCCGCACTGGGGCTGGCCCCGGCCGAGCGCGATACCGGCCGCGCCGTGATCACGCCCGTCGACGGGCATCATTATGCGATGCTGGTCGATGCACTGGACGATGTTGCGCCGTTCGAATCGCAGCCGATGGCAGTCGGCGTACCGCTGTCGCCGGTGTGGCAGCGCGCCGGGCGCGGGCTGGTCGAGCGCGATGGCGAGCCGATCCTGGCGATCGACCTTGCCGCGCTGGTGCCTGGTCCCGATTGTGCCGATCACATCGGTCGCGATTAACGTCCTACTTACGTATTTCCTCCATAAGCG
>JBKBTU010000580.1:0-582 GCA_046290715.1 Sphingomonas sp.
GGCTATGACGACGGTGAGCGCAGCATCCCGAACTTCATCCTCGACGCCGGTGCCAATGGCACCTCGGTCACCAACGCCGCACAGCTCATCCAGCTGTCGAATGCGCCGACCACGGTGGTGTTCGAGAACAACCATATCCCGGCCAATTGGTCGGCCAGCACCAGCTTTGCCAAGACTTTCGACACAGGCGGCCTGCGCATCGGCGTGATCGGTGCCGGCGGCCTGTCGAACAGCTGGAGCACCCGCGCACAGAAGCAGCAGGTGGCGGTCGATGCCAATGGCGGCCTCGCCAGCGACGGCAACCAGGTGACGACCGACAACCGCATCATCGTCAACGGCCTGTTCGGTGTCGGACTGGAGTTCGGCGAGCATTTGATCCGCTTCACCAACGTCTACATCCACGACACGCTGAAGCAGGCGATCATCGGTCAGTTCGACGAAGAGAATTTCGGTATTCCGGGATCGTTCGGCGTGCCGACATTTGCGACCCAGAACACCAACTGGTTCGAGCGTCAGCTGTTCACCAGCCAGGTCGTCGCCGAGCTCGATTTCGGCGCGGTCGATGTCGATCTGCGCGGCGCC
>JBKBTU010000581.1:0-582 GCA_046290715.1 Sphingomonas sp.
GGGACGGACCATCGTGGCCTCGCCCGACTATCTGGCCCGACGCGGGACGCCGAGGGCTCCGGAAGACCTGCACGACCATGACTGTCTGAACTTCAACTTCCGCCGCGCCGAGCCCGTCTGGCCGTTTCGCCGGGACGGTCGCGACTACGCCCTGACGGTGCGGGGGCCGATCGAGGCGAACAACGGCGAGACCCTGACGCAGCTTGCGGTGGCCGGGGTCGGGGTGACGCGGGTCGGTAATTTCAGCGTGGCCGACGCCATCGAGGCGGGGCGGCTGGTTCCGTTGCTGGAGGACTTCAATCCGGGCGACCGGGAGCCGATCCATGGGGTCTTCGTGGGCGGCGCCAATATGCCGGCGCGCGTGCGTGTGTTCGTGGACTTTCTGGCGGAACGGCTGCGCTGAAACGAAAATCGCCGGACGGGGCGAACCGTCCGGCGACTTCAGTCGGGTCTGTGACCCGTGATCAGCGCTTGCCGAAGATCATGTCGCCGAGCTTGGCGAAGAAGCCCTTTTCCTCAGCCTGAGGCGCAGGTGCGGCGGCCGGCTTGGGCTTGGGCGTTTCGACCGGCTTGGGCGTCGGC
>JBKBTU010000582.1:0-581 GCA_046290715.1 Sphingomonas sp.
GCTGGGCCAGGGATGTTCGGAGCCATTATGGCTGCTGTCGTAGCGGATGCGCAGGTCGGCCAACGCGGCGAGCGTATCGTCGCTGGCGCTGTAGCTGCCCGAGCGGAAGGCGATCGGACGCGGTGCCCCGGCGGCGACGAGCAGGTCGGACGCGGCGGCGATCAGGTCGCGCTGTTCGGCGAAGGTGAAGTCGATCAGTTCGAACGAGGCGGCGGCGCTGCGATCCTCGTCGCGCGCGGCGGCCCAATTGGGGTGGAGGTGCAGCTGAACCTCCTGCCCCGCCTCCAGAATCGCCTCCACCACGCGGCGGATCGGATCGAGGCCATGCGCCACCGCCGGCATCGGATCGACGAAGAAAATGGCTTTGAGGCCATGCTCGGCAAAGCGGCGCAGCTGATAGCCGATGCCGACCCCGGCCGGCTCCAGCGAGCGCTCCGCAATCTCCGCCAGCGGCAGCCCGGCGGCATGGTGCCGCCACATCAATTCGGTATCGACCGTCAGGAAAACGCGCGTGGGCATGGCTGCGGCCTAACCGACGGGGGTGAAGAAATCGCAAAATGTCGGCGGGGTTGGTGAACGGT
>JBKBTU010000583.1:0-581 GCA_046290715.1 Sphingomonas sp.
GCCCCGGATCCGTGGGATGTGCCGCTCCACGCCATCGTCACCGAATCGGAGTGGATCGTTCCATGACGCCATCCTGGCGCAAGCCCGCCGGCATGCTCCTCATCCTCGCGCTCATCGTCGTGTGGTGCGCAGGCATCGTCAGTGCGTCCGCGATCATCGGCGCATGGCCGTGGTGGGTGCAGACGCCGTTCTACCTGGTGGCGGGGATCGTCTGGATCGCGCCGCTCAAGCCGCTGCTTTTGTGGATGGAGACGGGGCGCTGGCGGTAGATCGGTTTGAGCGGACGCGATGCGCGTGACGCGTATTCCGGTCTGCAAGGCACGAGGAAGCCTATACCATCGGCGTCGATCCGTTGGAGCAAACCCGGCATCGTGCTCCCGCGAAGGCGGGAGCCCAGGACTGGGTCCCCGCCTTCGCGGGGACACATGGCCGCACATCGCATAACGGGATGATCGTCGATCGCGCGGACAGGCATGAGGTCGCGCTGGCGACCTGCCTCTGCTCCGGGAGCTGGGTACCAATGTGAACCTGATCGAGGCGGCGAAGCCGCGTCGTCGGACGGGGCCTTGCCCCGCCGGCCG
>JBKBTU010000584.1:0-580 GCA_046290715.1 Sphingomonas sp.
TCATATCTGGCGCTATCCAGTCCGGCATTTGCCGCGACCGATGCGCCTCCGCCGGCTGATGGCGTGACGGAGACGGAGGAGCAGGCCAAGGACAAGCCAGAACCCAAGGCACGGGAGGTGTTTTCCACCGGCGTCGCCAAGGGCCGTGACCGCCTGGACAGCGCCACGTCGACCAGCGCGCTGCGCGGCAATGATGTTCAGAAGCTGGGCCTACGGCCGCTTGGCGAAGTCCTCCGCACGATGGCTGGCTTGCGCGTCGCGACCAGCATTGGTGAGGGCAACAACAATTACACAGTGCGCGGCCTTCCGCTCGCTGCCGGTGGCTCCAAATACATGCAGATCCAGGAAGACGGATTGCCGGTGCTGGAATTCGCCGACCTCTTCAACGTCGGCGCGGACGTTTATCTGCGCAACGATCTCAGCGTCGCGGCGATCGAATCGATCCGTGGCGGCTCGGCCTCGACCTTCGCGTCCAACTCGCCCGGTGGCCTGATCAACATCCTGTCGCGCACCGGCGACGTCGAGGGCGGAACGATCCAACTCTCGACCGGCCTCGACTATGAGGAAAAGCGCGTCGATT
>JBKBTU010000585.1:0-579 GCA_046290715.1 Sphingomonas sp.
CACAGCACGGCCTTGGCCCCGATGGCGGCCTCCAGGGCGGCGGCGGCGACCGCCTCGTCCTGGTTCCAGGCCGGGTTGCGGTTCGGGTTCAACAGGCACTGGCGCGTGGTCAGGACCGTCCCCTCCCCGTCGTGATCCAGCGACCCGCCCTCCATGACGAAGTCGTTCCACGTCAGGGCCACGCCCGAATGTTCGCCGATCTGGCCCGCGACCAGATCGTCGCCCGGCATGTCGTACTTGCCGCCCCAGCCGTTGAACTTGAACGCCGCCGCCGTCTTCGATCCCGCGCCGAAGATCGGCCCGGTGTCGCGCAGCCAGATGTCGCCGAACTCGCCCGGCACGATCTCGACATTCTCGACCCCGGCGAAGCGCGCCTGGGCGTCCGCCAGCACCTCGGCCTTGCCCACCATCAGCTTGACCTGTTCACCCCCCGGCCCGGCCAGAGCCCGCACCAGCCCCTCGACCTCGTCCTGCGCCTGTTCCAGCGCCTCGAACCAGTATTCCGCATGGCTGGGCCAGCCCACCCACATGGCGCGGTGCGGAGCCCATTCGGCAGGGATGGGAGCGGTCATCGGCGAA
>JBKBTU010000586.1:0-579 GCA_046290715.1 Sphingomonas sp.
TCGAATGCAATCAGGGCGGAAAGGGGCGTCCGGTGGCGCAGTTGGTCGAGGAACATGGCGCCAGCGTCGCGGTGTTCGTCGATGATCTCGCGACGCATCATGAATCGGTGGCGCGCGAAGCCCCGCATGTGTTCCGGCTGCACATGGTGTCCGAGCCTCTGCTTGCCCCCAATGTCCCGGTCGCGCCGCACGCGCACGCCCGCATCGACGACTGGCGCGAGGCACGGCGCTGGATTTCCGCGCGCTTCGCCGATGGCGTGCCCGCACCCCGATCCTAACCTCCAGGGAGAGACTCCATGACCGACGTCCACGCCAAACTCGCCGAACTCGGCCTCGAACTGCCCGAAGCCGCCGCCCCGGTCGCGGCCTATGTCCCCACCGTCACTGCCGGCGGGCTGATGCATGTCTCCGGCCAGCTGCCGTTCAAGGACGGCGTCGTGATGACCGGCCGCCTCGGCGAAGATCGCGACCTGGCCTATGGTCAGGAAGCCGCCGAACGCTGCGGCCTGATGGTCGTTGCCCAGATCGAAAAGGCGCTGGGCGGGTTCGACCGCGTGGAGCGGATCGTGAAGCTCGGCG
>JBKBTU010000587.1:0-578 GCA_046290715.1 Sphingomonas sp.
CGGCCTAGGTGTGAACATCGCCAGCGCCTTTCTGCTCTCGAGCGGTCACCACCATCACGGGCACGGGCCCGGGCACGATCATCACCACGGGCACGATCATGCGCACGCCCACGGCTCTCACGGCGGCGACAACAACCTCCGCTCGGCCTATGTTCATGTCCTCGCCGACGCGCTCACCTCGGTCCTCGCCATCGCGGCGCTGCTCGCCGGCCGGTATCTCGGCTGGGTCTGGATGGACCCGGTCATGGGGATCGTCGGCGCGGTCGTCATCGCCCGCTGGTCATGGAGCCTGATGCGCGACACGGCCGCCGTCCTGCTCGATCGCACCGACGCGCATGTCGCCGACGAGGTGCGCGAGCTGGTCGAAGCTCCCGGCGACGCCCGAGTGACCGACCTGCACGTCTGGAAGGTCGGACCGGAAGCGCACGCGGCGATCGTCAGCGTCGCCGGCGTTCGGAATGGCGAGCTGGTCCGCCAGCGGCTCGCGCCGGTTCACGAGCTGGCGCACCTCACGGTCGAGGTGCGCTGATGCTCTACCTGCTTCTCAAGGCCGGCATATCGGCCGTCATCATCGTCGC
>JBKBTU010000588.1:0-578 GCA_046290715.1 Sphingomonas sp.
GTGCCTTTGCGCCACTATGCAGGCGCCACAC
The DNA here is from genome assembly GCA_046290715.1 of Sphingomonas sp. GTDB lineage: Bacteria > Pseudomonadota > Alphaproteobacteria > Sphingomonadales > Sphingomonadaceae > Sphingomonas. Next base: position 32 of record JBKBTU010000588.1, read on the forward strand.
CTCGGGGAAAAGCCTTGATCCTGCCGTTGCTCGCCGCTGCCGCCCATACTGCCGTTCCCGCCGTCGCGGGGGCGGGCGCGGCCGCCGGCCATATCCGCTTCGCCGATCTGGGCCTGCACCCCGACATCTTCTCGATCGGCTTCTTCACGCTGCGCTGGTACAGCCTCGCCTATATCGCCGGCATCCTCGTCGGCTGGTGGTACCTCCTCAAGCTGCTCGCGCAGCCCGGCGCACCGATGGCCCGCCGCCATGCCGACGACCTCGTCTTCTATGCGACGCTCGGCATCATCCTCGGCGGCCGGATCGGCTACGTGCTCTTCTACGCGCCGGACATGTTGCTGCATCCCTTGCGCATCTTCCGCCTGTGGGACGGCGGCATGAGCTTCCACGGCGGGGTGATCGGCACCTCGCTCGGCCTCATCCTGTTCGCACGCAAGCACAAGCTCGACTGGCTGCGGGTGCACGAGTACATCGCCTGCTGCGTCCCCTTCGGCCTGTTCTTCGGCCGGCTCGCCACTTTCGTGAACGGCGCATTGTGGGGCACGCC
>JBKBTU010000058.1:0-12197 GCA_046290715.1 Sphingomonas sp.
TCTGTGGAGCGAATATATCGTCACGCCTCGCCAGCTCCAGCATCTCGCCTTTCCGCGCGCCGGCGCGCTCGCCGAGATCGCCTGGTCGCCCGCGGCCAAGCGCGACTATCCCGGCTTCCTCGATCGTCTCCAGCCGCAGATCGTGCGCTGGCGTGCTGCCGGCATGGCGGTCGCCGACAGCGCCTTTGCGGTCGACTATGCGCTGCAAGGCAGCCGCGGCGACGCGTTGCGGGCGAACCGCGTGACCGTCGCGCTGGCGACGCAGGCGAACTACGGGACGATCCGCTACACCACCGACGGCAGCGATCCGACCGCGCGATCCGAAGCCTATGGCGCACCGCTGACGGTGACACCGGGCACGACGATCCGCGCCGCCGCCTTCACCCCGAGCGGCGCCACCGCCGCGACGCGCAGCTTCGCGACCGACCGCGCCAGCCTGCTCGCGCGCACAACCAGCGATCTCACCGCCTGCCCCGGTGGCAAGATCGGCCTGCGCGTGCCGCTGACCGCGGACGCGACCGCCGATACGCCGGTATACAACGTCGATATCTTCGACACGTGCACCGTCTACCCGGCGGCACCGCTCGACGTCGCCACAGGCTTTACGATCGCGGTCGCGCGCCTGCCGCGCCCTTATGGCCTCGCGCACGATTTCACCAAGGTACGCCGCTACTTCAACGTGACGCCTCACGGTGAGCTCGTCGTCAGTGCCGGTTGCCCGACCGAGACGACCAGGACCCCCGTGATCGCGACCTTCCCCCTGCCCGACCCCGCCACCGCGCCTAACCGCTTCCGCTTCGCCGGCACGCTGCCCCGTATGGCCGGTGACACCGACCTGTGCCTGCAATTCACCGCGCCGACGACGGGGCCGTTCTACGCGGTCGAGGCGATGCAGCTGACGGAGACGGCCAAGTGAAAATCGCCTTCGCCGCCGCACTGCTGCTCACAACCTCGGCGGTCGCCGCACGCGACACGGTGCCGCTCGACGGCGCCTGGCAGGTCCGCATCGACCCCGCCGATACCGCCGCGGCCAAGGCCCATCCCAAAGCTGCGCGCTGGTTCGCGGCACGCGTACCGGGCAGCGTGCAGGAAGACCTGATCCGCGACCGGCAGGTGCCCGATCCCTTCATCGCCACCAACGAAGGCGCGATCCAATGGGCCGGGCTGTCGGACTGGCAGTTCCGCAAGGAATTGACCGTGACGCCGGCGATGCTGGCGCACCGCCACCTCGACCTCGTCTTCGACGGGCTCGACACCTTCGCCAAGGTCAGCGTCAACGGGCGGCCGCTGCTCGCCGCCGACAACGCGCATCGCCGCTGGCGCGCGGACGCCAAGGCGCTGCTGCGCGAGGGCAGGAACGCAATCGTCGTCAGCATCGCCTCGCCGATCAGGACGCTTCAGCCAATGGTGCTAAAGGAAAAGCATCCCCTGCCCGGCGAGTATGACAGCGCGTTCGGTGACGAGCCCAAGGGCGTGCAGACGAGTCCCTATATCCGCAAGCCGAAGTATCAGTACGGCTGGGACTGGGGTCCGCGCATCGTCGATATCGGCATCTGGCGCTCCGTACGGCTGGAGGCGTGGGACGAGGCGCGGCTCGATCGCGTTCGCATCGCGCAGGACGCGCTGAACGATGCCGAGGCGCGGCTGACCGCACATGCGACCGTCGTCGCCGATGCGGCGAAGACGGTGACGCTGTCCGCCGTCGTCACCGCCCCCGACGGGACGCGCCAGCAGGTGGCGCGGACGGTCACGCTCGCCCCCGGCAGCAACCCGGTCACCATCCCGCTGACGGTGGCCAAGCCGCAGCGCTGGCAGCCGGTCGGCTATGGCGCGCAACCGCTCTACACGGTGGCGACGACGCTGGGCGACGACACGCAGTCGCGCACCATCGGCCTGCGCACCGTCACGCTCGATCGGAACGGCGGCGCGTTCGGCTTCGTCGTCAACGGTACGCCGATCTTCGCCAAGGGCGCCAACGTCATCCCGTTCGACAGCTTCCCCGCCCGCGTCGATCCCGCCGAACCGACAAGCCTGCTCAAGGCCGCGCGCGACGCCAACATGAACATGGTCCGCATCTGGGGCGGCGGCTATTATCTCGACGACGCCTTTTATGCCGCCGCCGACCGGCTCGGCATCATGGTGTGGCAGGACTTCATGTTCGGTGGTTCGGTCACGCCCCCCGACGCCGCGTTCCGCGCCAGCGTCGCCGCCGAAGCGGACGAACAGGTCGCGCGGATCGGCGACCATCCCTCCGTCGTGCTGTGGGCGGGCAATAACGAAGTGCTGTCCGGCTGGGAGAACTGGTCGGATCGCAAGGCGTTCAAGAAGGCCGTCGGGCCGGACGAGCAGGAGCGGATCGGCACCGGCATGGCGGTGCTGTTCGACCGCGTGCTGCGCGAGGCGGTGACCCGCAACGCCCCCGGCGTGCCCTATATGCCCGGATCGCCTTCCACGGACTACGAAGGCCCGGTCGACACAGACGCCAACGGCGACCGCCATTTCTGGGACGTCTGGTCGGGCAGCAAGCCGGTCGAGAACTACCTCGATTCCTGCCCGCGCTTCATGAGCGAATACGGCTTCCAGTCGATGCCGAGCATGGCGACGATCCGCGCCTTTGCCGGCAAGGGTCCGCTCGACCCCGACAGCCCGGTAATGAAGGCGCACCAGAAGTTCCTGGCAGGCGAAGGCAATACGCGCCTGCGCCTCTACCTCGACCAGCGGCTGCGGCCGGCGAAGGATTTCGCCGACTTCGTCTATCTGACGCAGGTCAACCAGTCGCAGGCGATCGGCCTCGCCGCCCGCCATCACCGCGCCTGCCGACCGGTGACGATGGGCTCGCTCTTCTGGCAATTGAACGACGTCTGGCCCGCGATCAGCTGGGCGAGCATCGACCATCTCGGCTATTGGAAGCTGCTGCAATATGAGGCGCGGCGCATGTTCGCTCCGCAGGCGATCGTCGCCGAGCACAGGAACGATGCGACGCTGGTAACCCTGGTCTCCGACGCGACGACGCCGATCGCGGCGCACTGGCGGTTGAGCGTGCGCGACATGAGCGGCAAGACGCTGACCACCCGCGAGGGCGACGCGACGCTGGCGCCGCTGTCGGCGACGCCGATCTCAGGTCTCGACGATCGCGACCTGTTCGCCGGCACCGACCCGGCGAAGAGCTATGCCGTCGCCGAATTGCTGGTCGGCGGCAAGACGGTGAGCCGCAGCATCGTCGAGCGGCTGGCGCCCAGGGACATGGCCTATCCCGATCCCGGCCTGACGCTGACGCGGAACGGCGACCGGCTGACGGTGACGGCCCGCAATCTCGCGCGTGCTGTCATGCTCGATTTCGGGGATGCCGGCGGCGCGGCCTCCGACAACGGCTTCGATCTGCTGCCCGGCGAGAGCGTGACGGTGACCGTCACCGGCAAGACCCCGATCGCAAGGACGCTCGCTCGATGAAACCTGTTCCGTCGTCACCCCGGACTCGTTCCGGGGTCCACCCGTCCGCGGGCACCGGACAAGAGGCTCACGCTACCTCGCCCGCCGCACCGTGGACCCCGGAACAAGTCCGGGGTGACGGATGCGTGGGATGCGCCGTTTACCCCTCCCAATTCCTTTCGGGAGTTCTCGCATGATCCCCGCCCTCCTCCTGCTCGCCCAAGCGGCAGACCCCGTCACCGCCGCGATCGCGACGATGACCCCCGAACAAAAGGCCGCCCAGCTGCAAAGCACCGCGCCGGCCGATGCCGCCGCCGGCCTGCCCGCGTACGATTGGTGGGGCGAGGGACTGCACGGCCTCGCCCGCAACGGCGTCGCCACCGTCTTTCCGCAGGCGATCGGGCTCGCCGCGACCTGGGACGTGGACCTGCTCGAGCGCGTCGGCACCGTCGTCAGCACCGAGGCGCGCGCCAAGTTCAACGCCCGGCCAGTCTCGGCGGACCGCCGCATCTACGAAGGGCTGACGATCTGGTCGCCCAATATCAACATCTTCCGCGATCCCCGTTGGGGACGCGGCCAGGAGACCTATGGCGAGGACCCGTACCTGACGGGGAAGCTCGGGGTCGCCTTCATCCACGGGCTTCAGGGACCGGACGCCGCGCATCCCCGCGTGATCGCGACGCCCAAGCACCTCGCCGTCCACAGCGGGCCGGAGGCCGGGCGCGACTCCTTCGACGTCGATCCCTCCCCGCGCGACCTGGAGGCGACCTACCTCCCCGCCTTCCGCCGCGCGATCACCGAGGGCAAGGCGCAGTCGCTGATGTGCGCATACAACAGCCTGCACGGCGTGCCCGCCTGTGCGGCGGGCTGGCTGATGAACGACCGGTTGCGCCGCGATTGGGGGTTCACCGGTTTCACCGTCTCCGACTGCGACGCGGTATCGAACGTCTGGAGCTTCCATCACTATCGCCTCGACGCTGCCGGCGCGGCGGCGGCGGCGGTCCGCGGTGGCACCGACCTCAATTGCGGCACCGCTTATGCCGCCTTGCCCCAGGCGCTGGAGCGAGGCCTCGTCACTCCGGGCGAGGTGGATACCGCGCTCGCACGCGCGCTCCGCGCCCGACAGGCGCTCGGCATCGCCTTCGGCGCCAGGAGCCCGTGGAGCCGGATCAAGCCGACCGAAATCGACACGCCCGCGCATCGCGCCGCCGCGCTCGAGGCGGCGCGCAAGTCGATCGTCCTGCTCCAGAACACCGGCGACCGCCTGCCGCTCAAGCCCGGCGCGCGCATCGCCCTGATCGGCGCCAATGCCGACGACCTGGGCGTCCTGCAGGGCAATTATCACGGCACCGCCGCCGATCCGGTGACGCCGCTGCAAGGTCTCCGCACCCGCTTCGGCGCCGGCAACGTCGCCTATGCGCAAGGCTCGATCCTTGCCGAGGGCGCTGCCGTGGTCGTGCCGGAAACGGCGCTGCGGTCGAACGGCAAGCCCGGCCTCGCCGGCACCTATACCGCCACCGGCGCATCGATCACCCGGCAGGACCGCCGCATCGATCTCGACATCACGCGCCATGCCCCTGCCGCGGGGCTGCCCGCCACCGGCTATGTCGCGCGCTGGACGGGCGAATTCGTGCCGCCCGGCGCCGGCCGCTACCGGTTGATCCTCGACCAGGCGCAATGCTGGAAGGATTGCACCACGCACGACAGCGCGCGGCTGGTGCTCGGCGGCCGCACCCTGCACGACGGCGACCTGCCGAAGGGGCGGGTCGAGCTGACGATCGACAGCGACGGCACCCCCCAGCCGATCGAGCTGACGCTCGACCACCGTTCGGAGGACGAAAGTTTCCGCCTGCGGTGGATCCCGCCGGCCGAGCCGCTGCTCGCGCAGGCCGTGGCCGCGGCGAAGGCGGCGGACGTCGCGGTCGTCGTCGCCGGCCTGTCGCCCGACCTCGAGGGCGAGGCGCTGTCGGTGCAGGTCCCCGGATTCGTCGGCGGCGACCGCACCGACATCGCCCTGCCGCTGCCACAGCAACGGCTGCTCGAGGCGCTAAAGGCGACGGGCAAGCCGATCGTCCTCGTCCTGTCGAGCGGCAGCGCGGTGGCAGTCGATCCGGCGTCCGCCCATGCCGTGCTCGCCAATTGGTACCCCGGCGAAGCGGGCGGTACCGCGCTGGCCGAGGTGCTCGCGGGCACGACCAATCCCGCCGGCCGCCTGCCGGTGACGGTGTATCGCCACACCGGCGACCTCCCCGCCTTCGTCGATTACGGCATGAAGGAGCGGACCTACCGCTATTTCACCGGTACGCCGCTCTGGGGCTTCGGCCATGGGCTCAGCTACACGCGCTTCGCTTATGCGCCGCCACGCGGGGCCGCGAGCGTCGCGGCCGGCAGCGAGCTGACCGTCGAGACCGCCGTCACCAATGCGGGCACGCGCGACGGCGACGAGGTGGTGCAGGCCTATCTCGTCCCCCCCGCCCCCGCCGCGCGGCCGGGCTTCACCGATCCCGTCCTGCAGCGCCAGCTCGTCGCGTTCCGACGAGTGGCGATGAAGCGAGGCCAGACGGCGAAGGTCGCCTTCACGCTCGATCCGCGCGCGATGAGCGTGGTCGAACGCGACGGCCGCCGCCACGTCGTCCCCGGCGCTTACCGCCTCTACGTCGGCGGCGGCCAGCCCGGCGACGGTGCGGGCCAGTGGTTCGACTTCACCGTTACCGGCAGCGATACGGAGGTGGCGAAGTGAGCGACACGACGAACTGCCCGGTGTTCCTGCCTACGCAGGAACCCAGAGCCACGCACGACACCGTCTGCGACCCTGGGCTCCTGCGTGCGCAGGAGCACGGCATCGGCCTTCACCGCCGGCATTTCCTCGCCGCCTCCGCCGCGACGCTTGCCGCCCCCGCGTTCGCCGCCGTCGCGCCGCAGCTGCCCTCCAAGCGGCCCGCACCCGCCGACCGCCGCTTCGTCAGCCCTGCGGTGGAGCGCGAACTCGCCCGCGTCTCGTCGCAGATCGCGGATCCGAAACTGCGCTGGATGTTCGGCAATTGCTATCCGAATACGCTCGACACCACGGTGCGGATGAGCACGGTCGACGGGCGACCCGACGCCTTCGTCATCACCGGCGACATCCCCTGCCTGTGGCTGCGCGATTCCTCGGCGCAGGTGAAGCCGTACCTGCATCTCGCCGCCAAGGCCCCCGAACTGCGCCGCCTGTTCCACGGCCTGATCGCCCGGCAGGCGCGCTGCATCCTGATCGACCCCTACGCCAATGCCTTCATGGAAGACCCGACGGCCAAGTCGAACCTCGAATGGTCGGCGCATGACGAGACAGTGATGAAGCCGGGCGTCGCCGAGCGGAAGTGGGAGGTCGATTCGCTCTGCTACCCGATGCGCCTCGCGCACGGTTATTGGCAGGCGACGAAGGACACCGCGCCCTTCGATGCGACCTGGGCCGAAGCCGCGCGGGCGAGCGTACGCACGTTCCGCGAACAGCAGCGTAAGGCCGGCAACGGCCCCTACAGCTTCCGCCGCTCGGCGCCGCAGCCGACCGAGACCTTGCTGTGGGGCTACGGCAACCCGACGCGACCGGTCGGCCTGATCCATTCGGGTTTCCGCCCGTCGGACGATGCCTGCCTCTACCCGTTCCTCATCCCCAGCAACCTCTTCGCCGTCACCGCGCTGCGCGAACTCTCGGTAGTCGCCACGGCGGCACGCGGCGATACCGCCCTCGCGGCCGACGCACGCGCGCTCGCGGACGAGGTCGAGGCCGCGCTGCGCCAGCACGGCACGATGCGGCTGCGCGACGGGCGCGAGGTCTGGGCCTATGAGATCGACGGCTATGGCAATGCCGTCTTCATGGACGATGCCAACGTGCCGAGCCTCTCCGGCCTCGCCTATCTCGGCTGCGCCGACCCTGCCGATCCCTTGTGGCAGCGCACCCGCGACGCCTGCTGGAGCGATGCCAACCCCTGGTTCTTCAAGGGCTCCGCCGGCGAGGGGATCGGCGGCCCGCACGTCGGCGCCGACCAGATCTGGCCGATGTCGCTCACCATCCGCGCGCTCACCGCGACCGACGACGCCACCATCCGCGCCTGCCTCCGCACGCTGCGCGACACCGACGGCGGCACCGGCTACATCCACGAAAGCTTCGACCGCAACGATCCCGCCAAGTTCACCCGCAGCTGGTTCGCCTGGGCCAACGGCCTGTTCGGCGAACTGATCGTCCACCTCGCCGCGACCCGCCCCGCGCTGCTGAAGGCTCCGCTATGATGAACGGCTCGATCACCCGTCGCACCCTGCTCGCCAGCACCGCCGCCGGCCTGCCGCTGCCCGCGCTCGCCGCCGCGCCGGCCCCGGCCGCCCCCAACCTGTTCGTCGGCACCGGCGGCCACGGCCATACCTATCCCGGCGCGACGCTGCCGTCGGGCATGGTGCAGCTCAGCCCCGATACCGATGTCGAGCGCTGGGATGCCTGCTCGGGCTATCACCGTACCGACACCTCGATCATGGGGTTCAGCCATACCCATCTGTCCGGCACCGGCATCGGCGACATGCTCGACGTACTGGTCGTTCCCACCCGCGGCCCCGTCCAGCTCCTTCCCGGACCGCTCGACGACCCGGACAAGGGCTATCGCCAGCGCTTCTCCGCGGAACACGCCGAGCCGGGCTATTACCGCGTCGCGCTGGAAAGCGGCGTGCGCGCCGAGCTGACCGTGACCGAGCGGACCGGCTACCACCGCTACACCTTTCCCGCCGGGCCGGCGCATATCCTCGTCGACCTGTCCCACCTCGTCCTCGACAAGAGCGATCACGCGCCGCTTATCACCGATGCGGTGCTCGCGCTCGATGCGGACGGCACGCTGACCGGCAGCCGCACCGTCAACCGTTGGGCGAAGGGACGCCGCATCCACTTCGCGATGCAGCTGTCCCGCCAGCCGAACCGCGTCACCTTCTACGGCGACAAGGACGCCGAACAGCCCGCCGGCACGCGCGCGGTGAAGGGCAACCGGCTCAAGGTCGTGCTCCACTATGACGATGCCGGCGCGGCACCGATCGTCGTCCGCTGCGGCATCTCCGGCGTCGACGTCGCCGGCGCCCGAGCCAATCTCTCCGCCGAGGCGACGACGTGGGACTTCGACGCCGTCCGCCGTGCCGCACAGGCGCACTGGGCTCGGGAGCTGGAGGCGATCACGGTCGAGGGCGGCACCGCAGACCAGCGCACGATCCTGTCCTCCGCCCTCTATCATGCGCTGCTCGCGCCGACGCTCTTCTCGGACGTCGATGGCCGTTACGTCGGCCTCGACAAGCAGGTGCACAGCCTGCCGCGCGGCGCGGCCGCCTACAGCAGCTTCTCGCTATGGGACACGTACCGGGCGCTGCACCCGCTGCTGACCATCGTGGCACCGGACAGGGTACAAAGCCTCGTCGCAGACCTCATCCGCCAGACGCAGCAGAGCGCTTACGGCCCGCCGGTCTGGCCGCTTCAGGGAGTCGAGACCGGCTGCATGATCGGCTGGCATTCGGTGGCCGTACTCGCCGAGGCGCAGGCGAAGGGCATCAAGGCCGATTACGCCGCGGCATGGCTCGGCATCGCCAAGCGCAGCTTCGACTTCACGGCGCCCGACCTCGACAACAGCAAGGGCCGCGATCTCTACGACCGGATGGGCTACGTCCCCGCCGATCGCTGGTTCGAGAGCGTCAGCCGGACGCAGGAATATGCCTATGACGATTGGGCATCCTCTCACCTCGCCCGGGCCGCCGGCCGGACCGCGGACGCCGATCGGCTGCTCAAGCGCTCGCGCAACTGGCGCAACGTCATCGACGGCGGCATCGGCTTCGCCCGCCCGCGCTTCGCGGACGGCAGCTGGTGGACGCCCTACGATCCCATCCAATTGGGGCATATGCCCAAACCCTGGTGGCGCGACTATACCGAGGCGAACGGCTGGCAGGCGACCTTCCTCAACCAGCACGACATCTACGGCCTGATCGACCATATGGGTGGCGACGCCAGGTTCGAGGCGAAGCTCGACGCGCTCTTCACCGCCCCCTCGACGCTTCCCGCGAACGCGCCTCCCGATATCAGCGGCCTCGTCGGGCAATATGCGCACGGCAACGAACCCGATCACCACGTCGCCTACCTCTACGCCTACACCGGCGCGGCATGGAAGACGCAGGCGATGGTCCGCCGCCTGTGCACCGAGATGTACCGGAACGATCCCGACGGCGTGATCGGCAACGACGATTGCGGCCAGATGAGCGCCTGGTTCGTGCTGTCGTCGCTGGGCTTCTACCCGGTCGATCCGGTCGAGGCGCTCTACGTCTTCGGCTCGCCGCTGTTCGAGCGCGCGACGATCCGCCTTCCCGGCGGCCGGCGCCTCGTCGTCGAGGCACCGGGCAATCGCGCCGACACGCCCTACGTGCGCTCGGTCAGCTTCAACGGCCGCCCCTGGACGAAGAACTGGATCGCCCATGCCGACCTGATGAAGGGCGGCCGCCTCGTCTTCACGATGAGCGCGACGCCGGTGAAGAGCTTCGGCCAGGCGAAGGCGGACCGGCCGCCGTCGAACGGGCGCGGGGCGGCGTGAGCTTCTTTTCGGCCAGCGATCCGAGCCCACCCTCACCCTTCCGCGGCTTTGCCGCTCCCTCCCTCTCCCATTGGGAGAGGGAAAAGACGCCGAAGGCGGCGCAGGGTGAGGGCGAGCGCGAACCGCTTGCGACCGTTCTTGTCAGCCCCTGCCGCGGCGGGGAAACTACGAGGAATCATCAGTGACCGACCTTTCCCGCCGCACCCTCATCGCCAGCGGCCTCGCCGCGAGCGCCGCCACCGCCGCACCGTCCTTCGCCGCCGACCCCGCCGCGCCGAAGCCATGGGGCGCCACCCCATCAGCCCGCCAGCTTGCCTGGCACGCACGCGAGCGCTACGCTTTCGTCCATTTCTCGATCAACACCTTCACCGATCGCGAATGGGGCTATGGCGACGAAAGCCCGAAGCTGTTCGACCCCACCGACTTCTCCGCCGACCAGATCGTCGCCGCGGCCAAGGCGGGCGGCATGCGCGGCATCATCCTCACCGCCAAGCACCACGACGGCTTCTGCTTATGGCCGACGTTGCTGACCGAGCATTGCATCCGCAACAGCCCGTACAAGCAGGGCAAGGGCGACATCGTCCGCGAGATGGAGCAGGCGACGCGCCGCGCCGGCCTCGCCTTCGGCCTCTATCTCTCCCCATGGGACCGCAACCACGCAGACTACGGCCGGCCGGCCTATATCGACTATTACCGCAAGCAGGTGGTCGAGCTCTGCACCCGCTATGGCGAGTTGTTCGAATTTTGGTTCGACGGCGCGAACGGCGGCGACGGCTATTACGGCGGCGCGCGCGAGACGCGGAAGATCGACGCGCCGAAATACTATGATTGGCCCTCGATCATCGCACTCGTCCACCAGCATCAGCCGATGGCCTGCACCTTCGATCCCCTCGGCGCGGACATCCGCTGGGTCGGCAACGAGGACGGCGTCGCCGGCGATCCGTGCTGGCCGACGATGCCGAACCATCCGTACGTCCAGTCGGAAGGCAACAGCGGCGTGCGCGGCGCCCCCCTGTGGTGGCCGGCGGAGACGGACGTGTCGATCCGTCCCGGCTGGTTCTACCATCCCGACGAGGATGGCAGGGTGAAGAGCCCCGCCCGCCTCGTCCGCCTGCTCGATGAATCGGTCGGGCGCGGGACCAACCTCAACCTCAACCTGCCGCCCGATCGCCGCGGCCGCATTCCCGATCACGATGTCGCGGTGCTCAAGAGCTTCGGCGATGCGCTCGCCGCGAGCTTCGCCACCGATCTCGCGCAGGGCGGGGTTGCGAGCGCCAGCGCCACCCGCGCCGCCGCCTTCGCCCCCGCCAAGGTACTCGACGGCAACCGCGACACCTATTGGTCGACGCCCGATGCCGTCACCACGCCGACGCTGACGCTCGACCTGCCGCCCGGCCGCCGCTTCGACCTCATCCGGCTGCGCGAATTCCTGCCGCTCGGCGTGCGCGTCACCCGTTTCGCTGTCGAGGCTGAGGTGAGCGGACGCTGGCAGCGGCTCGCGACGCACGAGGGCATCGGCGCGCAGCGGATCATCCGGTTGGACACGCCGATCACCGCCCGCCGCGTCCGCCTGGTCATCCTCGAGGCTCCGGCCTGCCCCGCGATCAGCGAGTTCGCGCTGTTCCTCGGCGTAGCGCCCGCCCCCGTCGCCGCGCCGCGCGTGACGGATGCGGCAAACCTGCCGACGGCGGGATGGAGCATCGTCGCCGCCTCGGCGCCCGGCGCCGAGGCGCTGCTCGACGGCGACGGCGCAACCGTCTGGAGCCAGCCCGCGCCCACCACGACGCCGGCCAGCGTGACGATCGACCTCGGCACGGCGCAGGCGGTGTCCGGCTTCAGCCTCACCCCTTGGCGCCACCCCGACAAGGTCAGCAGCCCGCCGCGCGGCTATCGCGCCGAAACCAGCACCGATGGCAGGACCTGGACGCCGGCGGCGGAGGGCGAGTTTCAGAACATCGCCTATGCGCTCTCGACGCAGCGTATTCCCTTCACGTCACCGCGCCAGGCCCGCTACCTGCGCCTGACCTTCGCGGCGACCGCGGTGCCGGCACAGAAGCTGGCGATCGCGGACGTGGGGGCGTTCGCACGATAGAAGGCGCTACTCTTCCCCGTCATCCCCGCGCAGGCGGGGATCCATACTGGCTGACCTACCCGCTCCATTCCGGGCCGTCGGGATGATGGACCCCC
>JBKBTU010000589.1:0-578 GCA_046290715.1 Sphingomonas sp.
GAGATTGATCTGATAGGCACCCGCTCCGGCCGCAGCCGGACCGATCAGCTTGAGCAGCTGCTTCACGTCCGGGGTGAGGCGCGGGAGGCGCAGCCTGAGCTTTACCCCGGCGGCGCGGCAGGCGAGGATCAGCCACAGCAGCTGGAGCACGCCCGACACGGTCACCGCAATCGCCTGATTGCGCGCGGTCAGCAGCGTCGAGTCCGCGTGGAAGAACAGCAGGGCGACGATCAGCGTCGCGTTGAGCAGGATCGGCGCTGCGGCATTCACCCAAAATTTGTTGAGCGAATTGAGGATGCCGCCGAGCAGCGAGACGAGGCTGATCAGCAGCAGATAGGGAAAGGTGATCCGCGACAGTTCGACCGCATAGGCGAATTCGGCGGGACTGGCTTCGTTGAACCCGCCCGACAGCGCCCACACCACCGGATAGGCGGCGATTTCCATGACGGCGGTGATCAGGATCAGGATCGGCAGGAGGACCGACAGCGCCTGTTCGGCGAAGGACAGGGCCGATTTCGTGTCGCCGCCGGATTCGCCGACCTTCTTGCTGAACATCGGCACGAAGGCAGCGCTGAACG
>JBKBTU010000590.1:0-578 GCA_046290715.1 Sphingomonas sp.
GTTCATCATCGTCGCGGTGATGTCGGATTCGGGCATCGCCGTGTCGAGCATGCCCTGCAGGCTGTCGAAATTGTTCCCAACCCGGACGGTGGTCGAATAGATGACCTTCCCCGCCTTGGTCGTCGCATAGACCGTCGTTTCGCCGGCCTTCTTGCCGAACACCCAGAGCTGGGTCGGCGAGCGGACCTGGACGTCGGCGACATTGGGATCGGCGACGAAGATGTCAGACATCGGCGCGTTGAGCGTGATCAGCCGCCCGCGACCGGTGGCGATCTGCACCATGTCGCGCGGGGCGGCGTGCACTGTCTGCGCCAGCGCCGTCGCGGGCAGTGTCGCGCCGGGCATCGCGAGCACGGATAGTGCCGCGAGCGACGCGCCCAGCTTGTTCCCCCTCACACCCATTTCAGTTCTTCCCTCCGACCGGAACAACCGTCACCGAATTGCCCCGTGAAATCTTGACGATCGGACCTTCACCGGCTGCCGCCGCGCCCGGATAGCCGCCGCCCGCCGGACGTGCGCCCGCGTCGCCCATCACGCTTTCGTCGCGCGGCTTGCCGGGCACGGTGCTGCGCTGGAAG
>JBKBTU010000591.1:0-577 GCA_046290715.1 Sphingomonas sp.
GAGGCCGAGATCCCACAGCAGATAGAGCATGGTCTCAATCACCTGCTCGCACCACGGCGCGCGCTTGCTGGGGGTGATGAAGGCGACATCGACATCGGAATGCGGCGCCATCTCGGCCCGGCCGTAGCCGCCGACCGCGAGGATCGCGAGCCGTTCGGCCTGCGTGCGATTGGGCACAGGATACAGATGTGCGGTGACGTGATCGTGGATCACCCGCAGCAGTTGATCCATCAGGAACGAATAGCCCGCCGTGACATCATGCCCGGCCGACGGCGCTTCCGCCAGCCGCCGGGCAAGCTCGGCGCGGCCTTCGTCAAGCCCGCTGCGCAGCGCCTTAACGATCTCGCCGCGCGCGGCCGGGCCGTGCGCTACGTGCAGGGCCGCCACCGCGTCGGCCAGCGCGCGCCGGTCAATGACAGCGCGCTGGCGCGGGACGCGCTGCGGGCTCATCGCAGGCTCACGCGGCGACCGCCTCGCTGAGATAGCGGGCTTTCACCGTGCGTTTGTCGATCTTCTGGGTGCCGAGCCGGGGCAGGGGGTCTGCGGTGATCCAGATCTGATGTTCCAGCGGCACCTT
>JBKBTU010000592.1:0-575 GCA_046290715.1 Sphingomonas sp.
CCGCAGTCGGCTGGAAGCGTTTCGCACTGTCCGGCGACGTCTCGCGGGTCGACCTCGGCGGGGTGCCGGGCAGCAGCCAGGCCGTCGATCTCGGCGTCTCCTATACCGGCAAGGCCTTCAGCGGCCGTGTGAACGCCGCCGCGCAGAAGCCGCTGGGCAATCAGCCCAAGGCTCTGGCCGACATGCCCAATTATTCGATCGACGTCGGTGGCGCCTACAGCGTGACCCGAAACCTCGATGTGATCGCCGGCGCCCGCTACAAGTCGGAGCGTGAGCGCCTGCCGCAGCTGACCGATACCCGCCGCGACAGCCAGTCGGTCTACGTCGGAACCGCCTTCCGCTTCTGACGCGGCGCGAGAGCGTCGATCCCCGCCCATCCGTGAATCCCCATTGGCCGGAGGGCGCGGGCCTTTCGCGCATTCATGCCGCCGAGCGCGATGACAGGCGTCTGCAATCCCCGGATCATGAGGCCGAAGCGGGCGATGCCGAGCGGACGGGAACCGGGATGCGACCGGGTCGCAAATACGGGGGACACGAACACCGCATCCGCCCCAGCGCGGATCGCAGCCACGATG
>JBKBTU010000593.1:0-574 GCA_046290715.1 Sphingomonas sp.
TGGACCGCGTCCTTCAGCCAGTCCTCCTGCGGAAGGACCGCGCCGTTCCAGGTCACGGGAACCGGATAATGTTTGGCGGCGCGGGCCACGTCGCGCTCGAGCGTCTTCAGCCACTCGTCGGGCACGCGCACGGTGATCGCGGTGCCGCGCATGATCGGATCGGGTTCGATCGCGATCGGGCGGCTCGTCTCCCACGCCGAGGCCGGGATATGCGCCATCCAGCCCTGGCGGTCGGGTTTCGAGAAGGAGCGGATAATGACGTCGCGGCCTGCGAGGCTGAACACGCCCATGCCGGCGGGATCTTCGGCGCGGCGCGTCTCGTCGGACCAGCCCGAGCGGCCGAGCGTGACGATGCTCACCGGATCGGCGATGCCGTGGCCGTCATCGGTGATGTGCAGGAAGTGCTCGGCGCCGGCGCCGTTCAGCGCGAGCGCGACGCCGGTCGCACCGGCGCGGCGCGCGTTCTGGAGGAGTTCGCAGATGACGTCGAACGCGGTATTGTTGAACAGGCGCGTGACCTTGGCGATCGTCTCGGGGGCGACCGCGGTCGCGATGGTGGCGGGAATCATGGGAG
>JBKBTU010000594.1:0-573 GCA_046290715.1 Sphingomonas sp.
GGCCCTGCACCGAGCCGGTGTTGATCACGACGGCGCCCTCCCCGAAGTGCGGCAGGGCCGCCTGGGTGAGCCACAAAGGCGCGTAGACGTTGGTGCGGAACGTGCGCTCGAGGTTCTCGGGCGTCAGGTCCTCGAGATTCTCGATCTCGAAGTGCACGCCGGCGTTGTTCACGAGGATGTCGATGCGCCCGAACTCGTCGACCACCTGGCGGATGGCCTCGCGGCAGTGGTCGCGGTTGGCCAGGTCGCCGGAGATGGTCAGGCCCTCGCGGCCGGCCTCTTTGACCCACTTGAGCGTGGCCTGGGCGTCCTCGTGCTCGTTGTAGTAGACGATGGCGACGTCGGCGCCCTCGCGGGCGAAGGCGATCGCCACCGCGCGGCCGATGCCCGAGTCGCCGCCGGTGATGACGGCCTTCTTGCCCGCGAGCTTGTTGCCGCCCTGGTAGCTCTCCTCGCCGTGGTCGGCGGGCGGGGTGAGCTGCTTCTCCAGGCCCGGCCAGGCCTGCTGCTGCGCCGGCATGTGCACCTCGCCCTCCGCGGTCGGGTCGGGGCTCATGGCCAGGCCATGCGGTT
>JBKBTU010000595.1:0-571 GCA_046290715.1 Sphingomonas sp.
GGCAGCCTCGAAAACCGCATGCGCTTTCCGCTCGCGGTGTTCGACGCGGTGCGCGCGGCGTTCCCGGCGGAGCGGCCGGTGACGATGCGCGTGTCGGGCAGCGACTGGGTGGAGGGCGGCTGGGATGCGGAGCAGACCGTCGCCTTCGCCCAGGCGCTCGAGGCGCGGGGCTGCGCGGCGATCCACGTCTCGAGCGGCGGCCTCGATCCGCGCCAGGCGATCCCGGTCGGCCCCAGCTATCAGGTGCCGCTCGCACGTGCGGTCAAGCAGGGTTGTGGCCTGCCGGTCGTCGCGGTCGGCCTCATCACCGATTACGAACAGGCCGAGGCGATCGTCGGCACCGGCGATGCCGACATGATCGCGCTCGCCCGCACCATCCTCTACGAACCGCGCTGGCCGTGGCATGCCGCCGCGCACCTCGGCGCGCGCATCAAGGCGCCCGACCAGTACCTGCGCTCGCAGCCGCGCCGCTATCGCGACCTGTTCGACGTCTGAACCTATTTGTCGGACTAGACGCGCGGGCGTGGAGGGAGGATGTAGCGCACCACGCAAGAGAGGAGCGCCTGCCATG
>JBKBTU010000596.1:0-571 GCA_046290715.1 Sphingomonas sp.
CCGCTTCGAGGCGCAGCGCCGAACCGTAATGTCGGCCTCCATGGTCGGTCTAAAGGGGCGCGTGCAGAAGGAAGGCGAGGTGATCCACGTCATCTGCGACCGGATCGTCGACCATGGCGACCTGCTCCACCGTGTCGGAGATATGTCCTTCCCGCACCGCACCGGGCGCGGCGATGCGGGCCAACATCCAGGCTCACCGGATCGCGGGGACAAGGGATGGCAGCCCGAGCCGCGCAACCAATACTGGCCGCCCCATGCGGACGGTAAGGATCCTGAGGAGGTCGCGCGCTTCAAATCGCACGACTTCCACTAATCCGTGTCGACGCTGCCTCGGCACCAGCGCGTGGTGATCGCGCTGTCGGTGCACATCCTGCGTGCCGGCGTGGCCAGGTGTTCGGAGACGACCGTCGACGGCATGGAAGTCCGTCTCGCGCTACGCTGTCTTCTACCCCACTGCCCTGAACGTTGGCCCCTCGAGCTCTATTGGGATGCAGCATCCCAGACGAACGAAATTGGCAGAGCCCAAGGCGTGACGGCCGCGTTTAACGGGATCGTTCGCCAGCTTCGCAAG
>JBKBTU010000597.1:0-570 GCA_046290715.1 Sphingomonas sp.
GCACTGAGCTTGTCGAAGTGCCGTTCTTTCTTTGCGACATCGGTAGATAAGGTCTGCCCTTCGACAAGCTCAGGGCGAGCGGTGGGGTTACTCACTTCATCCCCCAGTATTTCGCCCATTGCTTCCAGTAGGACAGGTTCGCCTCGGCGGCCTTGACCCCCGCCTCCTGCAGCTTCGCGACGTCCTTGCCCGCATCGAGCATCGTCTGCGCCGCGTCCATCTGCGCTTTTTGTGCGCGCAGGATCTCGCGCTGCATGTCGGTCGCGAGGGTGAACCAGTCGCTCATGCCGCCACGCTCCGCTTGGCATCGACCGCATCGGCGAGGCCCGCCGCCCATTTGGTGATGTCGCCCGCGCCCAGGCAGACGATCAGATCGCCCGGCAGCGCGACTTCGGCGATCCGCGCCGCGAGCGCATCGGCATCGGCGACACTCTCAGCCAGCCGGTGCCCGCGCGCCAGCGTCCGCTCGACCAACGCCTCGCCGCTCACGCCCTCGACCGGCGCTTCGCCCGCGGCATAGACCGGCGTCACCAGCACCATGTCGGCGTCGTTGAACGCCTGTGCGAAGTC
>JBKBTU010000598.1:0-570 GCA_046290715.1 Sphingomonas sp.
AAGAACGTCATCAGCACCAGCGCGAGCGCTACCGACACAGCAATCAGCACCGGCGCGCGCTTGCGTCGGTGGTGCGCGATCACCGCATCATGCGCGCGCAGGTCGAGCCAGTAATAACCCTGCCCTTCGCGCCGGATCACCCGTTGCGCGATCAGCTTGTCGAACACCGGCTTCAACTCGACGGGCGGGGTATAGAGGATCGTGCTGAGCGGCGTGATCGCGTGCTCGGCAAAGAAATGGTCGACGATGCGCCGGCGCCCGCGCGCGAATTTGGTGATCGGGACCGACTCGACGACCGCCATTTCCCCACTCCCTTCGTCACCGCGGCCTTGCGCCGGGGTCCACCCGGACGCACGCCCGACGCACGCCCAAATTAAGCTGCGCTTGCCGCACCGTGGACCCCGGAACAAGTCCGGGGTGACGAAAAGAGGGGTTAGCGCTTGCGTCCCTGATGCTTGATGTTCGCCGGACGCCCGCGCCGCTTGAGCGGACGCGGCGGACCGCTCTTGCGCCGCTCGCCGTCGGGGCGCGGGCCTGACCCGCTGCCCTTGCCGTCGGGCAGTTCGAAGC
>JBKBTU010000059.1:0-12151 GCA_046290715.1 Sphingomonas sp.
ATTTCCGTCCATGACCTTGTTAATGAAAGACTCCGTCCCCGCTGCCTCGAGCTTTCTGCCAATGGCGATCGCGACCTCAGGAGACATCCGGACGGTCATGCCGTCGGCGCGCATGGCGAATACGTGCCCATCTTCCACCCAGACGTCGGTCGCTGCACCGTACTCGACAATGTCGGCCATATCAGCGTCCTCTGATCGATCGCTTCATCTTGGTCTTTAGATGAGCCTATGACGTGGAAGGTGAAAGGTCGAGTACTCTTCAAAGATGGTCGGGGCATCGTTGGGGGCATTACCAATCTTGCAAATCATGAGGCCCAAGCACTTACGCCGTTTTTAGCATTGAATGTGGTGGGCGGCGGACCCACCATCGATGCTCCGACCGGGAATGACGTCACGCACCTCGCTGCTCAATTCTGCGAGACGGGCAGGATGATGCGACACTGCACCCCGTCGGCGAGGAAGCGCAGTTCCGTCTCGGCGTCGAGCTGATAGGGCAGCGCCTTTTCGATCAGGTCGAGGCCCTGTCCGCGCCGAATGGGTACGGCGCCTTGCCCGGCCATCGCGACGCCGCTCTCCTGCCAGTCGATCCGCAGCTTCGTCGTGCCTGTGTCGTCGGGGGCGAGCGACCAGGCGACCTTGAGCTTGGCGCCGGGCTGGCTCAGCGCGCCGTATTTCAGCGCGTTGGTCGCGAGTTCGTGCAGCGCCAGCGCCAGCGTCTGGACGTTCGACGAGCGCAGGCGGACGCCGGGCGGCCCGTCATAGTCGACCTGCGATGCCTCGCCGTCGAGAGCGGCGAACTGGACGGCGAGCAGCTCGTCGAAGGTCACCCGATCATGGTCGTTGAGCCGCGAGAGCAGCTTCTGGACCCGCGACAGCGCCTCCAGCCGATCCTTATAGCGCAGCAGGAAATCGGGCAGGTCGCGGCTGGCCTCCGCGGTCTTGTTGGTCAGCGAGTGGACGATGCCCATCAGGTTGCGCGTGCGATGTTGCAGCTCCGCGACCAGGACGTGCAGCCGCTCCTCGCTGCTTCTGATCGCATCCTCTCCCGCGCGGCGTTCGGTGAGATCGGTGGTGACGACCAGCAGATTGCCCCGGCTGCCGTGCGATTCGGGCAGTTGGATGATGCTGCTGTTCGCCCAGACGACGCTGCCGTCGGGGCGGACGTATCGCTTGTCGAGCCGGCGCGACTCGCCGGTGCGCATCACGTCGGTCAGCAGCAGCAGCGAGCGCTTGAGATCGTCCTCGTAGGTCACGTCCTTGACGTTGAGCCCGAGCAGATCCTCTTCCGACCGGCCGAGGATGCGGCACACCTCCTGATTGACGCGCAGGAACTGGCCCTTCGGGCTGATTTCCGACAGGCCGATGGTCGCATCACTGAAGATGGCGTTGAGCCGCTCCTCGTTCTCGAGCAGGCGGAGGCGGGTCTGGCTGCGTTCGGTGACGTCGCGCTGGATCGCGATCCAGGCGCCGATCCCGCCCGCGACCAGTACGGGGTCGATCTGCCAGTCGACCAGGTAGCGCGATCCGTCCTTGCGGTAGTTGACCGCTTCCCCGGAAAAGCGGCGGCCGGTTTCGAGATGACGCCGCAACGCCGCGAGCAGGCGCCGGTCGGTATCCGGACCTTGCAGCAGGCGCGGGCTTTTTCCAACGAGTTCGTCGATCGCATAGCCCGTCAGGTCCGCCATCGCCCGGTTGGCCAGCCAGATGATCGGGCCGGGCGCATCGAGATCGGGACTGGTGATGAGGATCGGATAGCCGGCTGCCTCCATAGCGGCGCGGGCGAGGGGATCGATACTGAAGCCGGTCATCGCCTGCGTCCTGAAGGGGAGGCGATTTGTAGCCGATTACACGCGCGGGTTGTTAACCTGTATCAGCCCGCCGCCCGATATGGCGTTGCGCCGGCTCGGATGGCCGGCGCGGGTCATTGCGGCGATGCGCGTTCGTTGGTGCTCGACATGTTGAGCGCGCGGCGGAAGTCGTTGACGCCCGCGGCGTTGCTGCCGTCGAAGGCCGCCCAGCCGGCCCTGGTGTTGCAGACGCGCGTCGCCATGAACGAGCCGGTGGGCGTCAGACGGCGGCACGTCTTCTTCTCCTTCGCCGGAGCAGGCGCGGTTCCCGTCGGCTCCGGTTGCTGGGCCGCGGCGCTGGTGGCGATCATCGCCAGCGCCATCATCATGCCTGCCGTACCGGTACACGCCACGTCGATTCTCCCCCTGATGGTCCCGGCATGATCAGACAGTCTTGCGTACTTATCAATCGGGAAAGCGGTGTTGCGGCAGCACTTGGGCCGGCGCATAGCCCGCAGCCGTCGAAGCGAGCCCTTTTCGCCGGGAGACAGCATGAGCGATCACAGGCACGGGCTTCGAGGCGTCGAGAGCGATTCCCCTTGGCCGGTGATCGGCCGGCGCCGTCTGCCGCCACTGCTCGTCGGGCTGTCGCTGATCGCGGCGGGGCTGGCGATCCTGCTCGCAGGCGCGTTCGCGACGAGCCATTATCCGTTCGCGTTCGACCGGGCGATCATCGTCGGCCTGCGGCAATGGGGCGGGCCGGCGTGGCTGCCCAAGGTGGCGCGCGACGTCACCGCATTGGGCGGCGGGGTCGTGCTGACGATCGTGGTCGTGGCGGTGGCGGGATTCCTGATCGTGCAGCGGCTGTGGCTGACCGCGCTGGCGGTCACGCTCGCCAGCCTGACCGGCGGCGGGGCGGTGGACGTCATCAAGAAGCTGGTGCTGCGCGCGCGGCCGGACCTCGTGCCCCATCTGGTCGATGCCAGCGGGTACAGTTTCCCGAGCGGCCATGCGACGTCGAGCGCGGTCGTCTACCTGACGCTGGCGGCGCTCGCCGGGCAGGTGACGCGCGACCGGATCGGCCGGCGCTACCTCCTGGTCGTCGCGGTGCTGCTGGTCGGCGCGATCGGGTGCAGCCGTGTCTATCTGGGCGTGCACTGGCCGAGCGACGTGCTGGCGGGGTGGAGCTTCGGCACGCTCTGGGCACTCGGATGGTGGACCGCGACCGCCAGCGCGCGTGCGGCGATCGGCGGCGAGCGCCGACCACCAACATAGACAAGTCGAACACCTTAACGGAAACGATCCACTCCCGATCGTTTCCGTTTCTGTACCCTGGAGGCAGAGCCGCCGACGCGCGCCGTTATGGCCGCATCGCCTGCGTTAGGACAGCGGGCAGCCATTTCGCCCGCCCATTCCGAAGGTTGCGGCGGACGGACTCCTATTGCCGGAGCGCGAGCTTGCGCTCCCAGGCGAGCGCGTCCTGGACGATCGTGTCGAGGTCGTCGCGCTGCGGGCGCCAGGGGAGGGCGGCGAGGATCGCGCCATTGTCGGCGACGAGCGCGGCGGGGTCGCCGGCGCGACGCCCCTCGTAGCGGCGCTGGATCGTCATGTTGGTGACCCGGTCGACCGCGTCGAGCACCTCGTTGACCGAGAAGCCGCGATTGTAGCCGGCGTTGAGCGTGTGGCTCCTGGTCGGTTCGGCGACGAGCAGTTCGAGCGCGGCGACGTGCGCGGCGGCGAGGTCGCTGACATGGATATAGTCGCGCACGCCGGTGCCGTCGGGCGTGTCGAAGTCGGTGCCGAAGACCGAGACGGCGTCGCGCTTGCCGGTCGCCGCCTCGACCGCGATCTTGATGAGGTGCGTCGCGCCGACGGTGGACTGGCCCGACCGCCCTTCCGGATCGGCGCCGGCGACGTTGAAGTAGCGCAGCGCGCAATAGTTGATCGGATGCGCGGCGGCGACGTCGCGCAGCATCGCCTCGGTCATCAGCTTCGACATGCCATAGGGGTTGATCGGCACGGTCGGATCGGTCTCGACCACCGGCACCTTGACCGGCGTGCCGTAGGTCGCGGCGGTGGAGGAGAAGATGAAGTGCGGCACGCCCTCGACCACCGCGCTCTCGATCAGCGAACGCGTCGCGGCGGTGTTGTTGCGGTAATATTTGAGCGGATCGCTGACCGATTCGGGCACCACCACCGATCCGGCGAAGTGCATGATCGCGCGCACGCGGTGCTCGCGGATCGCGGCGCGCACCTTGTCGTCGTCGGCGACGTTGGCGACGACCAGCGCCGCACGCGGATCGACCGCCCAGTCGAAGCCGGTGACGAGATTGTCGACCACCACGACGCGATAGCCCGCATCGAGCAGCGCCAGCACGGCATGGCTGCCGATATAGCCCGCCCCGCCCGTGACCATTACCGTACCGTCGAACGCCATCGCTCTGCTCCCCGTCTTTCGCCCGCCCTAACCTGTTCCTACATCGGCGCAAAGGAGACATGAGATGACGCAGTATGTGACGCTGGCCGGCGGCTGCTTCTGGTGCACCGAGGCGGTGTTCAAGGACGTGATCGGCGTGGAAAGCGTCGAGAGCGGCTATATCGGCGGATCGGTGCCCAACCCGACCTACAAGCAGGTGTGCGGCGGCGATACCGGCCATGCCGAGGCGATCCGGATCGGCTACGATCCCGAGCAGCTGGCGCTGGGCGACCTGCTCGACATCTTCTTCGCGACGCACGATCCGACGCAGTTGAACCGGCAGGGCAACGACGTCGGCACGCAATATCGCTCGGCGGTGTTCCCGGCGGACGACGCCCAGGAGGCCGAGATGCGCGCGGCGATCGAGCGTGCGCAGGCGGAATCGCCAAAGCCGATCGTGACCACGGTCGAGCCGATGGCGCAATGGTATCCGGCGGAGGATTACCACCAGGATTATTGGGAGACGTCCGGCCGCTCGAACCCCTATTGCATGGCGGTGATCCCGCCGAAATTGCAGAAGCTGCGCAAGAGCTTCGCTGCGCGGTCGAAGGCGGTGACGGCGTAACTCATCAAATCCTCCCCGGCACGGGGAGGTGGCATGCCGCAGGCATGACGGAGGGGCAGCCAAGCAGCGCGTCGCTCGGGGCTGCCCCTCCACCACGGCCTGACGGCCGCGGTCCCCCTCCCCGTGCCGGGGAGGATTTCAAACCTTCCGGGCCAGTGCCTTCTTCAGCTTGGCGTGCGCGGCGGCCTTGATCTGGCAGACGCGGGCCGAGCCCACCCCCAGCACCTGGCCGATCTCCTCGAGGTTCAATTCCTCGACGTAATAGAGCTGGATCACCTGCGCCTCGCGTTCGGGCAGCGCGGTGATCGCGGCGATCAGCGTGTCGCGCAGGTCGCTTTCCGCCAGTTGCTCGAAGGCGTCGGGCGTATCGTCGGCGAACCAGGGCAGGTCGTCGGCATAGACCTCGTCCATCGATTCGAAGCGGACCGCGTCGGCGGTCTCGTAATCCGCGCGCAATTTCTCGATCGATACGCCGAGTTCGGCAGCGATCGCCGCCTCGTCGGGCGCGCGGCCGGTGCGTGCCGTCACCGCGGCGATCGCGGCCTGATATTGCCGCCGGCGCCGCATCGCGCCGCGCGTGCTGGTCGCCTGCCGGCGCAACTCGTCGATCATCGCGCCGCGCAATCGCGTCGTGAGGTAGGCGCGGAACTGCGCACCCTGCTCGGCGGCGTGCCCGACCGCCTCGACCAGCGCGACGAGGCCGATCTGCACCAGATCCTCGACGTCGACGATCGTGCTCATCGATCCGTGGACGTGCCAGGCGATACGGCGGACGAGCGGCAGGTATTGGCGGACCAGCGCCTCGCCGTCGCCGCCCGGCTTCTGCCGCGGCGAATAGGTGAGGGGCCCCTGGAGCGGCGCGGACGGGATCATCCCGGCCGGGGCGGGCTGCGCGCCGGTGAAGGCGAGCTTCATCGGTTCGGCGCTCATGCCGCCAGCGCCTGCTGCTGGGGCGCCCCGATCACGGCGACGACTTCGACCGCTTTCTCTTCGGGTACCTCGAAGAAGGACAGGACGGGCGTGTCGGGCAGCACGGTGCGGACCAGCTTCCTGATCGCGATGCGGATCGCGGGCTGGACGACGAGCGCGAAGGGCTTGGCCTCGGCGATCAGCGGCTGCGCCGCCTGTTGCAGCGCATCGACGATGCGGCGGCCGAGGTCGGGCTCGATGACGTGGCGGCGCGACTGGTCGGCGCGCGCGGCCTGGCCGAGCAGGCCTTCCAGCTGCCCCTCCAGCGTCATCACGCGCAGCGGCTCGCGCACGCCGCACAGCTTCTGGATGATGAGCGGGCCGAGCTCGGGGCGGATCAGTTCGATGATCTCCTCGGCATCGGCGCTGCGCGTGGCGGCGACGGCGATCGCCTGCGCGATCCGACGGAACTCCTTCAAGGGGATGTTCTCCGCGAGCAGGCCCTTCAGGACCTGGGTGAGGGTGGTGAGCGGCAGCGGATTGGGCGTCAGCGATGCGACGAGCTGCGCGGCGCGCTCCTTGAGGCCGTCGAGCAGCGCCTGGACCTCGTCCGGGCCGAGCAGCTCGGTGGCGTGCGCGCCGAGCACGTGGTTGAGGTGCGTCGCCATCACCGTGCCGGCATCGACGACGAGGAAGCCCGCACCGGTCGCCGCATCGGCATCGCCGGCGGGGATCCAGGTCGCGTCGAGGCCGAAGGTCGGGTCCTTCGCCTTCTTGCCGTGCAATTCGCCATAGGCCTGGCCGGTGTCGAGCGCGAGCATCTCGTCGGGGCTGACCTGGTCCTCGCCCATGACGACGCCGTTGACGAGGATGCGATAGGTGTAGGGGGCAAGATTGATGTCGTCGCGCACCCGGCATTGCGGCACGACGAAGCCGAGGTCGCGGGAAAGCTGCCGGCGTACGCCGGTGATCCGCCCCATCAAGGGCGCGCCGCGGCGCTGGTCGACCAGCGGCACCAGGCCGTAGCCGATGTCGAAATTGACCTGCATGCCGTCGGTCACCTCGTCCCAGCCGATCTTGGACGGATCGGCGGGTTCGGCGGCGGCGACCGGCGCGGCGGCGACGACCGGGCGGTTGGCGATCTGGCGCAGCTTCCAGGCGGTGAACCCGGCGATGCCGGCGGCGGGCAGCATGATGAGGTGCGGCATGCCCGGGAAGATGCCGAGCAGGCCGAGGATCGCGGCGACCGGCGTCCAGGTGCGGTGCGAGCCGAACTGGCTGCCGATCTGGCCGGCGAGGTCCTTGTCCGAATTGACGCGGGTGACGATCGCGGCGGCGGCGATCGACAGCATCAGCGCCGGCAGCTGCGCGACCAGTGCGTCGCCGATCGCGAGCAGGATATAGCTCTTCGCGGCGGCGGCGATCGTCATGCCGTGGCTGACGGGACCGAGGATCAGGCCGCCGATGACGTTCGCCGCGAGGATCAGCATCGCGGCGACGGCATCGCCCTTCACGAACTTGGACGAACCGTCCATCGAACCGTAGAAGTCCGCCTCGGTCGCGACCTCGACGCGGCGCTTCTTGGCGTCGTCGGGCGTGATGAGGCCGGCGTTGAGGTCGGCATCGATCGCCATCTGCTTGCCGGGCAGCGCGTCGAGGGTGAAGCGCGCGGAGACTTCGGAGACGCGGCCGGCGCCCTTGGTGACGACGATCAGGTTGATGATCATCAGGATCGCGAAGACGAAGATGCCGACGACATAGTCGCCGCCGATCAGGAAGCTGCCGAACGCCTCGATGACGTGGCCCGCGGCGCTTTCACCCTCGTGGCCGTGGACCAGCACGATGCGGGTGGACGCCACGTTGAGGCCGAGGCGGAACAGCGTCGCGAACAGGAGGACGGTTGGGAAGGCGCTGAAGTCCAGCGGCTTCTGCGCATTGAGCGAGACCATCAGCACCGCGAGGCTGATCGCGATGTTGGCGACGAAGAAGACGTCGAGCAGGAAGGCCGGAATCGGCACCACCATCACGACGACGAGCAGTAGGATGGCGAGCGGCAGCGCCGCGCCGCGACCGCTGGCGAGCAGCTTGCCCATCTCAGCGGCCCCCCATGCTGGCGAGCATCATATAGGCGAGCTGCGCATTCTGCGGCGACGGGCGCAGCAGGCTGTTCGCGGTGGTGTTGAGGCTGCCGCCCATGCCTGACATCGCTTGGCGCGCCCAGGCGAGCGCATCGGTCGCGCTTTCGTTGGTGCCGGTGACGACGGTGGAATCGCCGAGGCTGAGCGCCTGCGCGGCGAAGGCGAGGTTGGCGCTGCGCGTCTCGCTGACGCTGTCGGCGGCGGCGCCGAGCTTGTCGGCGAAGCGCTGGTAGATCGCCGACAGCGAGCGCGGCTGGCCGTTGGAGGCGTAGAAGATCGAGCGGTTCGATCCCGCCGCCTGCGGGAACAGCGACGCGGCGGTGGCGTCGGGGTTGCTCTGCATCGCCGACAGGAACTTCTTGGCGCCGCCGAGGCCGAGGAAATGCGCCATGTAGAGATCGGTGCCGTTGGCGGCGCGACCGAGCGTGCCCTGCAGCGCGTCGGCGTTGTCGGAGGCGTGCTCCGCCGCCATCAGCGAGGCGGCGGTGGGGTCGTTGCGGAGGTTGAGGATCGCCGATCGCGTCGCGCCGTCGGTGACGGTGTAGCGGCCGCTCGCGGTCTGGCCGATGCTGTCCGCCGCCCAGGCCATGCCGTGCTCGGCACCGTGCTTCTTGACGACGGCGAGCCAGCTCTGCTCGACGAACTGGTAGAGGCCCGAGGCCGACGACGTGCCGGCGCGGGCATTGGCGTTGAGCCCGCTTTCGATCTTGGCCTGGCCCAGCAGATAGTCGAAATCCACCCCCGTCTTGCTGCTCGCAAGCTGGATGGCGGATTGCACCCGTCCGGCTGAAATCGGATTGACGGTCATCGCGACGAAAACACACCCCTGTTGTCGGTGTGTGATAAGCAAGAGGCGTGCCAAAACCTCACATTCGTCATCCCGGCGAACGCCGGGATCCACGGGATGGATGAACTCAGAGGGCGTGCGTCGTCAGCAGCCGCGCGCGTCCATGGATCCCGGCGTGCGCCGGGATGACTAGAATGGAGAACGGGCGTCAGCCCCTTCGCTTACGCGTAGGCCTGCACCAGCGTCGGGCGGAAGCCGTGGCCGGCATCGCCGGTCAGGATTTGCAGGCGGCGGCGAACATTTGCCGCCATCAGGTTGACGTAGATGCGGCAGGTCTCGTTCAGCCGGTTGGCTTCGTCGGCGAGCTCGCGGATCTCGTCGCCGGCGGGGCCGGTGCCGAGCGCGGCGACCTGTTCGATGCCCTCGAGCTTGTCCTGCGTCGCGCGTTCCAGCGCGGCGCAGTCGTTCGCCTTCAGCGCGGCGATCTCCGCGTGCAGCGCGTCGATGACGCGGATCAGGGCATCACGCCGCGTCATGGCCGTCCCAGTTCATCTTGAGTGCGAGAAGCCGGTCGGCGATCGTCGCCGGCAGGATGGGGAAGGTACCGCTCTCGATCGCCTTCTTGATCTCGCCGACGCGGTCGCTGTCGACCGGTGGTTCCGACGCGAGCTGCTTGGCGAGGCCGCTCAGCTGCGTCGTCGCGGCCTGGGCGGGCGCCTGTTGTGCCGCCTGTTGCAGCGCGGGCTGTACCGTCGGCGCAGCCGCGGGTGCGGCGACGCGCGAGACGCTTCCACTTGCCTGCAGCGGCGTTGAGCCGATCGAGTCCACCATGTCCGCACCTGTCCGTGTTGCCTGACAAGGGCATAAACGGCCGGTTGCAACGCAGGTTTAGCAAAAAAGATTCCTCGACTGATGCAGGTGTCGGATCAGTCCCAGCCGGGCAGCGTGGCGCGTCCGGTTTCGAGCGCGATCGCCTGCACGGGGGTCTTGGCATCGTCGACCTTGACCATGAAGCGGCCGCCCGGCGGGGCATCGCCCATCGCGACGCCTTCGCGGCTGATCGAGAAGCCGGGCGACCCCGCCTCGATCACCACGGGGTCGCCGCGGCGGATGACCGGCTCCGCCTTGGCCGGCGTGACGATCGCGGGCCGCGCCGCGGCGGGCGGCGGTGCGTCCGCGGGCCGGATCACGGGCACGAAGATGCGCCAGTCCGGCCCCGAGCAGGAGACGACGACCGCGTCATGCGCCTCGGTGCGCCAGGCGAGCGCGACGGTGGAGCATTGCGCGAGCCTGAGCCGGCTGTCGATCGCGGTGCGCGCGCCGCCCTCCGCGCCGATCGGGCGGCTGGTGAAGGCGGCGACCGCGCGGTCGAGCCCCCCGATATCCTGGAAGGCGGTCGCGCCGCCGGCGGCAAGGAGCAAGGGCAGGAGGATCATGGCTGGTGTCCCGTCGGGATTGCGGCCTCGCCGACGAAGGCGAGGGTGACGATGGCGGCACGGCGGCCGGGATGGGCGGCGGTGGTGACGGTGATGCGGCGGCTGAGCGGCGCCAGCGCCGCGGCGAGCGCGCGCGCGCGGTCGGCGGCGAGGATCGCGGCGCTGCCGGTCGACGGGTCGACGTCGGCGGCGCTGCCGTCGGTCGAGCCGGTAACGGTCAGCGCGACGCGGGGATCGCGCACCGCCTCGCGCGCCCAGGCGACGACCGCGGCGGGACTCTCCGGCAGCGTCGCCGAACCGGGGGCGAAATCGAGCAGGCCGGCGGCCATCACCGGCAGCGCCTGCGGGGCGGGTGCGGGCGCGGCGGTGCCGCCGAAGCTGTGGCGCAAAGCCTCGGCGACCGCGCGCGGCCGCTCGCTCGCCTGCAACAGCACGAAGAAGCCGACCAGCAGCAAGGCGAGGTCGGCGAGCGTCATCAGCCACAGCGGCTTGGACGGCGGCGTGTCGGGCCAGGTCGCGGCGCCGGTCATGCGACGCTCTGCAATTGATGCCGCGGCGTCTCGCGCAGGGCGAGCGCGACGAGCGGCGCTTCCAGGCGGGCGCGCTCGAACGCCTCGATGCGACCGGCCGCGCGCAGGCGGTGGCAGATCGGCATCAGCACGAGGTTGGCGAGCAACGCGCCATAAAGCGTGGCGAGCAATGCGATCGCCATCGCCGCCCCGATCGCGCGCGGATCGGTGAGATTGGCGAACATTCCGGCAAGACCCACGAGGGTCCCGACCATCCCCATCGCCGGCGCCGCTTCCGCCGCGCCGGACCAGACGTCGGCGGCGGCGACGTGGCGTTCAATGCGGGCCTGGCGACGGTAGCGAAGCAGCGCCTCGACCTCGCGGGGAATCGCGCCGTCGACGATCGCGGCGATGGCGGCTGCGACGTCGGGATCGGCGATCACCGACCGGTCGAGCGCGACGATGCCGTGGCGCTTGGCGATGCGCGATTGTGCGGCGACCTGATCGAGCAGCGTGTCGCCGTCGAACGGACGACGCGCGAGCACGCGCAACGCCGACGCCGCGCGGATCGCATCGCGCGCAGGCGCCCGGAGCAGGGTCGCGAGCAGCGTGCCGCCGCCGACGATGGCGCATGCGACGGGATCGAAGAGCTGGGCGAGCATCATGCGCGGGTACTGTGCAAGGCTTGGGCCAGTTGGTGGCAAGCCGGATTTCTACCCTCGTCATCCCGGCGAACGCCGGGATCCATGGACGCGCGGGGCAGGTGGCGGCCACTATCATCGACGGCGCGTATCCGTGGATCCCGGCGTCCGCCGGGATGACGAAGATGGGGCGAGGTCCGTCGTTTGCCGCTGCCCGGCAAGCGACGGCAACGGGCGGCAAGCGGTTGCCGTTTGGCTTGCCGCCCGCCGGCATTCCGGCCCGACGCAGCAAAAAATCCTATCCTCGACCGCCTGATTCAAAAACTGGCACGGCGGTTGCTTATCACCTCGGCAGCGCAATGGTGCGCCGGAGATGTGGGCCGATGGCCGCAGACAGTCTTTTCGGAGTTCACGCGGCCGCCCTGGAAGTGCGTTCGCAGCGCATGGGCGTGCTCGCGTCGAACATCGCCAATGCCTCGACGCCGGGCTTCAAGGCCAAGGACATCGACTTCAAGTCGGCGCTCGCCTCGATGGAGAGCGATGTGGGCGGCGCCGTGGGTGATCGGGGCATCGCCGCCGCGACCAAATATCGCGTGCCGCTGCAGACGTCGATGGACGGCAACACGGTGGAGCTTAACCAGGAGCAGACCGCCTTTGCCGAGAATGCGGTCCAGTATCAGACGACCTTGTCGTTCCTGAACGGACGCATCGGCCAGATCACCCGCGCGCTGAAGGGGGAGTAAGGCGATGGCCGATCCGATGAGCGTCTTCCAGGTGGCGGGCCGCGCGATGAGTGCGCAGCTCGTCCGCATGAACACGACCGCGTCGAACCTTGCCAATGCCGGCGGAACGACAAGTTCGGCGGAGACCGCCTACAAGACGATGAAGCCGGTGTTCCGCACC
>JBKBTU010000005.1:0-404 GCA_046290715.1 Sphingomonas sp.
GGCCTCGGTCTGCCGGACCGAGACTATTACCTCCAGGAAAAGAACGCCAAGGAGAAGGCGGCATACGAGGCGCACCTCACCAAGGTGCTGACCCTCGCCGGCGAGCCGAACGCCGCCGCGCGTGCCAAGGCGATCGTCGATTTCGAAACGCAGATCGCGCAGGTCAGCTGGAGCCGCGTCGACAGTCGCGACGCCAACAAGACCTACAACAAGACCCGCGTCGCCGACCTGACCGCAAATGCGCCGGGCTTCGACTTCGTGACCTATCTGCGCGACCTCGGTACGCCGGTCGACAGCCTCAACGTCAGCCAGCCCTCGGCGGTACAGGGGATCGCGCGGCTGATCGGCGCGGCGCCGATCGGCGTGCTCCAGGATCAGCTGCTGATCCGCAGCCTCGACAATTA
>JBKBTU010000005.1:414-24131 GCA_046290715.1 Sphingomonas sp.
GAGCAATTCGCCTTCTACGGCACCACCCTGTCGGGCACGCCGCAGCAGGAGGAGCGCTGGAAGCGCGCGGTCGGCTTCACCAGCGGCGCGCTGTCGGACGACGTCAGCAAGCTCTACGTCGCGCAATATTTCCCCCCCTCGACCAAGGCGGCCGCGGACCAGCTCGTCAGGAACGTCCTGTCGGCGATGGGCACGCGGATCGACAACCTCGACTGGATGGCGCCCGCGACCAAGGTGAAGGCGCATGCCAAGCTCGCCGCCTTCACGCCCAAGATCGGTTATCCGTCGCGGTGGCGCGATTATTCGGCGCTGCGGATCGTTCCGGGCGACGCCTTCGGCAACGAACGGCGCGCCGCCGAATGGCGCTACGCCTACAATATCAGCCATCTCGGCAAGCCGCTCCAGCGCTGGGAGTGGGGGATGACCCCGATGACGGTCAACGCCTACGCCAATTTCGGCATGGTCGAGATCGTCTTCCCCGCCGCGATCCTGCAACCGCCGTTCTTCGATCCCAACGCCGATCCGGCGATCAATTACGGCGGCATCGGCGCGGTGATCGGTCACGAGCTCAGCCACCATTTCGACGATCAGGGATCGAAGTACGATGCCAAGGGGCAGCTGACCGACTGGTGGACGCCGCAGGACGTCGAGCGCTTCAAGGCGCTGACCGCGAAGCTCGTCGCGCAATATGACGCCTACGAGCCGCTGCCGGGCATGCACGTCAAGGGCGCGCTGACGCTGGGCGAGAACACCGCCGACCTCGCCGGCCTTTCCGTCGCTTACGACGCCTATCGCAAGTCGCTGGGCGGGCGCGAGGCGCCGGTGATCGGCGGTCTTACTGGCGACCAGCGCTTCTACCTCGGCTGGGCGCAGGTGTGGCGGCGCAACTATCGCGAGGCCAACCTCAAGCAGCGGCTGATGACCGACCCGCATAGCCCGTCGCAGCAGCGCACCTGGGTCGTCCGCAATCTCGACCCCTGGTACGCGGCCTACAAGCCCGCACCCACCGGCAAGCTGGTGCTGACGCCGGAACAACGGGTGCGGATCTGGTAAAGCGAACCTCTGGTTCCGGTCGGTAAGAGGGAGCCGGCGGCTGCTGCGGCCGCTCCCTGTTCCCTCCGTTTCTGCGAGCAGCGGGCTGAAACCAACCGCTTGACGCGGCCCTCCCGATCCCGCGATGAGGTGGCGCGCATGGCGACCCTTCCGATCCCGACCGGCTTCAGCCCGACGCGCGCCGCTGCCTTGGTCGCAGGCGGTGCGACGATCGCCGCCGCAGCGCTGGTGCTGTTCCTGATCGGCAGCCTCGCCGCCGCCGCGGGCTTCGTCGGGGTCGGCATCATCGCCGGCGGTGCCGCGATCGCGTGGCGGTTGCTCGCGCCGCAAGCCGCGCCGGAGGGGCGCGTGATCGACTGGGCGTTCACCCGCGCCGTCGCCCAGGCGAGCGGCGACGCCGTCGCGATCACCGACCGCGCCGGCCGGCTGGTCTGCGCCAACGATGCCTATGAAGCGCTGTTCGCCGGCTTTCCGACGCCCCCCGGCCTGCCGCTGGCGGGCGAGGGCGTCGCGCAACTGAGCAACGCCGGACGCATCGCCTGGCGGGACGGCACGGGCGAAATCCGCGGTCTCGACGCGGCCGGCCGCCAGCTGACCGCCCGGATCGCCCGCGCCGGCGACGAGGGCGACATGCTCGTCTGGCGGTTCAGCGTTATCGAGCGCCAGGACGTCGCCGCCTCCACCGAGGCGCTGATCGGCGGCACCACCGGCGACCGGCTGGGCGGTGCGGGCGTGATGGCGGCGCTGATCAGCCCCGACGGCCGCGTGCGCGCCGCCAACCGCGTGCTGACGCAACGCGCGCTCGGCGGCAGCGGCGGAATCGAGGGCCATGACTTCGCGCGGCTGCTCATCACCGACAGCCGCGGCCTCGTCCGCTTCGAGCGCGAGGGTCTCGACGGCACGCCGCTGCGCGTGCTGCGCATCCCGTTCATGGCGGGGGAGGACGCGCCGGTGCTCGTCGCATTGCTCGACGACGAGGATACCGCGCCGGCGATCGGCGCCAGCGCCTCCGCCCACGTCCGCAGCCTCGTCAGCCTGATGCCGTTCGGCATGGCGCTGGTCGACCGCGAGGGGCGCTTCCTGCAGATGAACGACGCCTTCCTGCGCGCGGCCGGCGTCGATCCGCACGCGCCCCCGCTCTATCCCGGCGACCTCGTCGTGCGCGAGGACAAGGCCGCGGTCGCCGACGCGATCCGGCGCTTCGCCGGCGGCGCGACGCATTCGTCGGACATGGCGGTGCGGCTGAAGGACCATCCCGACGAGCCGGTGGCGCTGACCATCGCCGGCGCACGCGGACTGGGCGACGCCGCGGTGCTGCTCAGCCTCAAGGACAATAGCGAGGAAAGCCGCCTGAAGCGCGAGGTCGCGCAGGCGACCAAGATGCAGGCGGTGGGCCAGCTCGCCGGCGGCGTCGCACACGATTTCAACAACATCCTGACCGCGATCATCGGCCATTGCGACCTGATGATGATGCGCCATTCGCCCGGCGACAGCGATTACGACGATATCCAGCAGATCCGCACCAATTCGAACCGCGCCGCCAGCCTGACCCGCCAGCTGCTCGCGTTCAGCCGCCAGCAGACGCTGCGCCCGCAGACGCTGCAACTGCCTGACGTGGTGGCGGAGGTGTCCAACCTGCTCAAGCGGCTGATGGGCGAACAGATCCGCCTCGACGTCAGCCACGGCCGCAATCTGGGCGCGGTACGCGCCGATCCCGGCCAGCTCGAACAGGTCGTCGTCAACCTCGCGGTCAACGCGCGCGACGCGATGCTGTCGCACAACCCGCGCGGCGGCGGCACGCTCACCATCCAGACCAAGGCGGTCACCGCGACCGAGGTCCGCGCGATGGCGTCCGACATCCTGCCCGTCGCCGACTATACCGCGCTGGTCGTCAGCGACACCGGCGGCGGCATCGCGCCCGAGGTGCTGCCCAAGATCTTCGAACCCTTCTTCACCACCAAGGAGGTCGGCAAGGGCACGGGCCTCGGCCTCTCCACCGTCTACGGCATCGTCAAGCAATCGGGTGGCTGGATCTTCGCCGATTCGAAGCCGGGGCAGGGCGCGACCTTCACCATGTACCTGCCCGTCCATGCCGCGGGCACCGTGACCAAGCCGCCGCTCGCCCGCCCGCCCGCCAAGCCGGTCGAGATGTGGGGCACGGGGACGATCCTGCTCGTGGAGGACGAGTACATGGTCCGCGCCGTCGCCGAGCGCGCGCTGACGCGCCAGGGCTATACGGTGATGACCGCGGAGAACGGCGAGGCGGCGCTCGACCTGCTCACCCGCAACGGTCGCCCCGATCTCCTCATCAGCGACGTAGTGATGCCGACGATGGATGGGCCGACGATGGTGCGCATCGTGCGCGAGCGCTATCCCGACCTGCCGATCATCTTCATGTCCGGCTATGCCGAGGAGCAGTTGCGCAAGTCGATCGACCTCGACAACGTCGCCTTCCTGCCCAAGCCGTTCAGCGTGCAGCAGCTCGCCGAGGCGGCGCGCGACGTGCTCGCTGGCCGCTGACCGCACCGGCGGTCCCACACCCGGACTACGCCGTGAGCAAACAACGGCTTGGCATCCTGTCGCCTCCTTGGGTAAGGGCGGCGGATGCCTTCTCCTACGCAGATCCTCATCGTCGAGGATGAACCGCTCATCGCGATGATGCTCGAGGACTTTCTCGAGGTTCTGGACAAGACCCCGGTCGGCACCGTCGACAGCGTCGCCGGCGCGCTGGCGCGGGTGGAGGACGGCGGAATCGACGCGGCGATCCTCGACGTCAACCTGCGCGGCGGCGAGAAGAGCACGCCCGTCGCCGAAGCGTTGGCGGCGCAGGGCATCCCCTTCATCTTCGCGACCGGCGGCAGCGACGACAGCGTCGATGCGCAGTTCCGCGACCGCCCCGTCCTCCAGAAGCCGTTCACGATGGACGGCGTCGCCAAGGCCCTCGACGCGCTCTGACGCATACCGCCTCTCCGGATGACGCATTTGTCACCGGAACGATGAGCGGCAGCCGGCATTTTCCAGCCATGACGGGCGGAGGAAGCGGGCATATGACGGACGGGCCGATCGCGGTGGTGACCGGTGGCGAATCGGGGATCGGTGCGGCCTGCGTCAAGGCGCTCGCCGCCGCCGGAGCGCGCGTCGTCTTCACCTATTTCCGCGATGCCGACGCCGCGGCGAAGGTCGTCGCGGCCGCCGGGGGCGAGGCGCATGCGCGCGCCGTCCAGTGCGACGTCTCCGACGAACAGGCGGTCGAGACCCTGTTTGCGGACACCGAGACGGCGTTCGGCCGCGCCACCTGGCTGGTCAATTCGGCCGGTCTCAACATGAGCGGCACGAAGCTCGTCGACATGGGCCTCGACCAGTTCGACCGCGTCATCCGTTCCGATCTCTACGGCCCGTTCCTCACCTGCCGCCGGTTCGTCCGCGCGGCGGAGGCCGCCGGGCAGGGCGGCCGGATCGTCAACATCTCCTCGATCCACGAGCGCGCGCCCCGGCCGGGTGGCGCCGACTATGACTCGGCGAAGGGCGGCCTCGCGCAATTGACCGCGACGCTGGCGCTAGAGCTTGCGCCCAAGCGCATCGCGGTCAACGGCGTCGCGCCCGGCATGATCCTGACCCCGATGAATGCGCATGCGGTCGAGGACAAGGATTACCGCGCCAAGGTGGAGGCGAATATCCCCTGGGGCCGGGCGGGGACGGCCGACGAGGTCGCGACGCTCGTCGCCTATCTCCTGTCGCCCGCGGCCGACTATATCACGGGCACCACCGTCACCATCGACGGCGCGCTGTCGCTCGTCATCGCACAGGGCGCCTGAGCGTGCCGACTTACGCCGTCGAGGCGCTCGACACCGTCACCATCGCCCCCGGTTCGCCGCTCGACGGCATGGACCTGATGAGCCCGTTCGTCTGGCGCGAAGGCGGCCGCTATCGCATGCTGGTGCGCGGCGTGCCTGATCCGCTCGGGCCGGACGATCCGACCGGCGTGATCGCCAGCGGCTGGAGCGACGACGGACTCGCCTTCACGCTCGACCCCACGCTGGCGATCCGGCCGGGCGACGACCCCGCCGATGCCGATGCGGGCGGGTGCGAGGATCCGACCGTGCTGATCGACGACTCCGGCCAGTACGTCGTCTATTACACCGGCGTCGACGCGAAGCGCTCACAGGGCGTGATGATCGCCGCCGCCGGCGCCTCCCTCGACCGGCTGGAGAAGCGCCGCGTCGTCCTCGCCGCGCCGGCAGGCGAGGGCAACATCAAGGAAGCGACGTTCGCGCGAACCCCGGCGGGGGATTGGCGCCTCTTCTACGAATATGCCGCAGCGGAAGAGAAAGGCGTCGGTGCCTCGCGAGTCGGCATCGCCCACGCCGATGCGTTGGGCCAGGCATGGACCTCGCTCGCGGACCCGTTCCCGATCCGTGCGGAGTCCTGGGACAATTGGCATCTCTCGACTGGCCCGATCTGCCGGCTGCCCGGTGCCGACCCTGTGATGTTCTACAACGGCGCGACTCTCGACGCCCGCTGGCGGATTGGCTGGATCAGCTTCTCGCCCGACTTTGCCAGCGTGACCGGTCGCGGCCTCGAGCCCGTGATTCTGCCGCCGCCGCCCGAGGACCGCGCCAAGACCGACATCGCCTTCGCCGCCTCGACGATCGTCGAGAATGGCCTGATCTCGTTGTACTTTTCGCTAGAGGATCGCATCCTGCGGCGCGCGACGATCCGCTATTACGCGTAACAAGCTTGCGTCGCGGGCGCGTTTGGCGACATAGGGCGTCGCCATGACCCAATTCGACAAGTCCCGTCTGCCGAGCCGCCACGTCTCGGTCGGTCCCGAACGCGCTCCCCATCGCAGCTATTATTACGCGATGGGGATCGCCGAAGAGGATATCGCCAAGCCGTTCGTCGCGCTCGCCTCGGCGGGCAACAACTCGGCGCCGTGCAACACCACGCTCGATGCGCAGGCCGATGCCGCGCAAGCGGGTGTGATCCAGGGCGGCGGCATGCCGCGGCGGTTCAACACGATCACCGTCACCGACGGCATCGCGATGGGCCATCAGGGGATGAAGGCGTCGCTGGTCAGCCGCGAGGTGATCGCCGATTCGGTCGAGCTGTCGGTGCGCGGCCATTGCTACGACGCGCTCGTCGGCTTCGCTGGCTGCGACAAGTCGCTGCCGGGCATGATGATGGCGATGCTCCGCCTCAATATCCCGTCGATCTTCGTCTACGGCGGCTCGATCCTGCCCGGACGCTTCCACGACAAGGACGTGACCGTCGTCGACGTGTTCGAGGTGGTCGGCAAATATGCCGCCGGCGCCTGCCCGCTGTCGGAGGTGCATGAACTCGAAAAGGTCGCCTGTCCCGGCCACGGCGCGTGCGGCGGCCAGTTCACCGCCAACACCATGGCCTGCGTCGGCGAGGCGATCGGCCTCAGCCTGCCCAACAGCAACATGGTGCCGGCCCCCTATACGACGCGCGAGCAGATCGCCGTCGCCGCGGGCGCTCAGGTGATGGAACTGGTGGCGAAACAGCTGCGCCCGCGCGACATTTGCACCCGCGAAGCCTTCATCAACGCCGCGCGCGTCGTCGCCGCGACCGGCGGTTCGACCAACGCCGCGCTCCACCTTCCGGCGATGGCGAACGAGGCGGGGATCGACTTCGACCTGTTCGACGTCGCCGAGGCGTTCAAGTCGACGCCCTATATCGCCGACCTCAAGCCCGGCGGCCGCTACGTCGCCAAGGACATGTACGAGGCGGGCGGCGTCTACATGCTGATGAAGACGATGCTGGCCGGCGGCCTGCTCGACGGCAATTGCATGACCGTGACCGGGCGTACCCTGGGCGAGAACATCGACCAGGTAACGTGGAACCCCGATCAGAAGGTCATCTACGACGTCGCGACGCCGCTCAGCCCCACCGGCGGCGTCGTCGGCCTGCGCGGCAGTCTCGCCCCCGATGGCGCGATCGTGAAGGTCGCGGGCATGCACCGCCTGCAGTTCGAGGGGCCGGCGCGCGTCTTCGATTGCGAGGAGGATTGCTTCGCCGCGGTGGAGGCCCGCGCGATCCGCGAGGGCGAGGTGCTGGTGATCCGCTACGAGGGGCCGAAGGGCGGACCCGGCATGCGCGAGATGCTGTCGACCACCGCCGCGCTCTACGGGCTTGGCATGGGCGAAAAGGTCGCGCTGATCACCGACGGGCGCTTCTCGGGCGCGACGCGCGGCTTCTGCATCGGCCATGTCGGGCCGGAGGCGGCGGAGGGTGGACCGATCGGGCTGGTCGAGGACGGCGACACGATCCGCATCGATGCCGAGGCGGGGACGATCGACCTTCTCGTCGACGAGGCCGTGCTCGCCGACCGGCGGGCGGCGTGGGCCGCGCGGGTGAACGATTACGGCTCGGGCGCATTGTGGCGCTATGCCCAGAATGTCGGCCCTGCCTATCAGGGCGCCGTCACCCATCCCGGCGCAAAGGCCGAACGCCACGTCTATGCGGATATCTGATCGCGCGTGTGCGGCGGGAGCGCTGTTGCTCCTCGCCGCGTGCAGCGATCCCGCAAGCCAGACCGCCAACACGCAGGTGCTCGCCAGGGTCGAGGCGGCGCAGCGCCGCGCGGCGGACGACGACGGCCGGATCCTGTGCGCGCATGGCTCCGATGCCCTCGCCCGTGCCTGCACCGTCGAGCAGACGCAGGACCGCCGCGGCCTGATCCTCACCGTGCGGCACGACGACGACGGCCGCTTCCACCGCCTGCTCGTCACCCGCGACGGGCGCGGCGTGGTGGCGGCGGACGGTGCCGAGGCGGCGCGGGTTACGATCCCCGATCCGCAATCGATCGACGTCGCGATCGGCGATGACCGTTACCGGCTACCGGCGACGGTCCGCGCGCGATGAGGGTCGCGGCCGCGATGTTTTTTGATTCACGCGAAGACGCGGAGACGCGAAGAAGAAAAAGGATGTGTCCACGCGGAGGCGCGGAGGACGCGGAGGTGTCTTACCCGGCCGCACCCGCGGCCCTTCGTCATCGACCTTGCGATGAGGCAAGATCGCTGACGCACACACCCCCTCTCCGCGCCCTCCGCGCCTTCGCGCGACATTCTCTTCTTCGCTTCGCGTCTTCGCGTGAACCTCATAATCCCGCTGGCCCGTGTCATGCTGCCGGTTGAGGGACAGCCGATCCTCACCGCCGCCGCGATGCGCACAGCGGAGAACGCCGCGATCGCTGCAGGGACCACCGTAAATGCGCTGATGCGCACCGCGGGCGAGGGGATTGCCGCCGCCGTCCGCCGATTCGCGGCCGGCGCGGAGGTGCTCGTGCTGTGCGGTCCAGGCAACAACGGCGGTGACGGTTATGTCGCCGCCGCCGCGCTGGCAGAAGCCGGCCTTGCCGTCCGCCTCGCCGCCAGCGCCGCGCCGCGCACCGCCGCAGCGCAGCGTGCCGCAGCCGGATGGAGCGGCCCCGTACAGCCGCTTAAGGACGCCGGGCCAGCACAGTTGCTAGTCGACTGTCTGTTCGGCACCGGCATGACGCGCCCGCTCGACCCGGATCTCGATGCAGCGCTCGCCCGGCTCGCCGCTGCCGCGCGGATCACGATCGCGGCCGACCTGCCGAGCGGCGTCCACGCCGACAGCGGCGAGGCGCCGCAATGGGCGCTCGCTCATCCCGTCACCCTCACGCTCGCGCTCGGCGCGCTCAAGCCGGCGCACGTGCTCCAGCCCGGCGCGGGCGTGTGCGGCACCGTCCGGCTCGTCGATCTCGGTCTCGCCGCCGCCGGCGAGGCTGCCGTGGCGAACCGCCCGTCGCTGCCCGAACCCGGCCCCGACTCGCACAAATACACCCGCGGTATGGTGGCGGTCGTCGCCGGAGCGATGGAAGGCGCCGCGCGGCTCGCCGGTGTCGCGGCGTTGCGCAGCGGCGCAGGCTATGTCGCGCTCTACGGCGGCAGCGGGCAGGGCGGACCCGACGCGCTCGTCCACCGTCCCTTCGATTATGCTGCGCTCGCGGACGGGAGGATCGGCGCGATCCTGATCGGCCCCGGCCTCGGTCGCGACGACGGGGCACGCGCGCGCCTCCACGCGCTGATCGACGCCGACGAACGCCCGCTGGTGATCGACGGCGACGCACTCCACCTGCTCGATCCCGACGCACTGCGCGGGCGGCGGCATCCGGTGGTCCTCACGCCGCATGCTGGCGAGTTCAAGGCGCTGTTCGGCACGATTCCCGGATCGCTCCTCGACCAGGCGCGGACG
This sequence comes from Sphingomonas sp., assembly GCA_046290715.1. Lineage (GTDB taxonomy): Bacteria > Pseudomonadota > Alphaproteobacteria > Sphingomonadales > Sphingomonadaceae > Sphingomonas. The sequence goes on from JBKBTU010000005.1 coordinate 9,709, forward strand.
GCGAGCGAGCGCAGCGCCGCCACCGTCGTGCTCAAGGGACCGACGACGATCGTCGCCGCCGCCAGCGGCATGCGCGTGCACCCCGGCGGCAACGCCTGGCTCTCGACCGCCGGCACCGGCGACGTCCTCGCCGGCGCGATCGCGGCGCAGCTCGCGCACGCCGAAGACGATCCGCTCGCCGCCGCCAGCACCGGCGTCTGGCTGCACGCCGAGGCGGCGCGACTGGCGGGACGCAGCTTCATCGCCGATGACTTGGCAAATGCGCTGACCGCCGCCAGAGCCGGCGCATGACCTCCCCCGATACGATTCTGCGCGTCGCCGCCCGAGGCGACGGCGTCACCGCGGACGGCCGCCACGCCGCCTTCGCCGCGCCCGGCGACACGCTGCACGCCGACGGCACGCTCGACCACGGCCCGCACCACCAGACGCCGCCATGCCGTCACTTCCCGGAATGCGGCGGCTGCCAGCTCCAGCATCTCGACGATGCGGCCTATGCCGGCTTCGTCACCGACCGTATCGCCAGCGCGCTCGATGCGCAGGGCCTCGCCGCAGCGCTGCGCGCGCCGCAGGTGTCGCCACCCAACACCCGCCGCCGCGCGACGCTGCATGCGGAGGGGAAGGGCGGCCGCGTCGCGCTCGGCTTCACCGCCGAAAAGAGCCACGCGATCGTCGACATGCGCGAATGCCATATCCTGGCGCCGGCGCTGTTCGCGATCGTCGCACCGTTGCGCGGCCTGCTCCAGAAGCTCGGCTTTCGCCGCCGCGGCGACGTCCACCTCATCCTGTCGGACCAAGGCCCCGACGTGTTCGTCACCGGCCTCGCTGCCGACGGCCTCGCCGCGGCGGAAGCGATCACGGCGTTTTGCGAGCGGCATGGCATCGCCCGCTTCACGCTCGACGCCGGAGACGGCGCGGAGACGCGCTGGGAGCCGCAGCCGGTGACGATCACGCTCGGTGGCCATCCGGTGCCGCTGCCGCCCGCCTCGTTCCTCCAGGCGACGCAGGAGGGGGAGGACGCGCTGGTCGCCGCGATGCGCGAGGCGACCTCTGGTGCGACGACGATCGCCGACCTGTTCGCCGGCCTCGGCACGTTCAGTCTGGCGCTCCCCGCGCGCGTCTATGCGGCGGAGGGTGCGCGCGATGCGCTGTTCTCGCTCAAGGCCGCCGCGGCGCGGGGCCAGCTGCCCGTCTTCACCGAACATCGCGATCTCTACCGCCGGCCGCTGACGGTGGCGGAGCTCGACCGCTTCGACGCGATCGTCATCGATCCGCCCCGCGCCGGCGCCCGCGACCAGGCGGAGGCGCTCGCCGCCTGCGAGGCGAAGGTGATCGGCTACGTCTCGTGCAATCCGTCGAGCTTCGCGCGCGATGCGAAGCTGCTCGTCGATGGCGGCTGGCGGATCGACTGGATCCAGCCCGTCGGCCAGTTCCGCTGGTCGACCCACGTCGAACTCGCCGCACGGTTCGTCAGGTGACGTCCGGGTAATCGGCGCCGACGAAGAACAGCCCGTCCGGCGGCGCGTTCAGCCCCAGTCTCGCGCGATCCCGCGCCGCCAGCGCCTCTGCGACGTCCTCGACCGACCAGCGCCCCATCCCGACCAGCGCCAGGCAGCCGACCATCGAGCGCACCTGGTGATGCAGGAACGACCGCGCCGCGGCCCGGATCGCGATGCGGTCGCCGCTCCGCTCCACCGTCAGCAGGTCGAGGGTCCGCACCGGCGAGTCCGCCTGGCAATGCGCCGAGCGGAAGGTCGTGAAGTCGTGCCGCCCGACCAGCACCGCCGCCGCCGCCGCCATCGCTTGCGTGTCGAGCGGCTGCGGCACCTGCCACGCCAGCCCCGCCTCCCAGGTCAGCGGCGCCCGCCGATTGACGATGCGATATTCGTAGGACCGGCCGACGCACGAAAACCGCGCGTGCCAGTCCTCCGCCACCACCTCGCAGGCGAGCACCGCGACCGGCACCGGCCGCACGCGCGCGTTCAGCGCCTCCATCAGCCGGAACGGCGCGATCGGCTTGGCGATGTCGACATGCGCGCGCATGCCGAGGCCGTGGACGCCGGCATCGGTCCGCCCGGCGGCATGCACCGCCGCCCGCTCGCCGGTGATCGCGAACACCGCCTCCTCCAGCGCCGCCTGCACGCTCGGCCCGTGCTTCTGCCGCTGCCAGCCCATGAACGGCCGACCGTCATATTCCACGGTGAGCGCGAACCGCGTCAAAGCGCCGTCCCGGACGCGACCGGAAAGCCACGCAGCAGCTCGGCCGCGCTCGTCACCCCGCGGCCCGCGCGCTGCACCAACGTCGGCCGGATCGCGCCATCGCCGCACGCGATCGTCAGCGCATCGTCAACCGTCTCGCCCGCCCCGCCCGGGAAGGTGAAGGGCAGCACGTCCGCGGCTAGGATCTTCACCCGCTCGCCCGCAACCTCGCACCACGCGCCGGGCGCCGGGTTCATCGCCCGGACCAGTCGCTCGACCGCCACCGCGCTCTGCGCGAAGTCGATCCGCGCCTCCGCCTTGTCGATCTTGGCGGCATAGGTCACGCCTTCGTCGGGTTGCGCCACCGGCGGGTGCGCACAGAGGTCGCCGAGCACCTCGACCATCAGCCGCGCGCCGAGGGCCGCCAGCTCCGCGGTCAGCTCGCCCGCCGTCTTACCGTCGACCGCGGTCCGGCCCTCGAGCCGCACCGGGCCGGTGTCGAGCCCCGCCTCCATCTGCATGATGCCCACCCCCGTCTCGGCATCGCCGGCGAGGATCGCGCGCTGCACCGGTGCTGCCCCCCGCCAGCGCGGCAAGAGCGATCCATGGACGTTGAGGCAGCCGTGCTGCGGCGCGGCGAGCACCGCCTTGGGCAGGATCAACCCATAGGCCGCGACCACCGCGATGTCGGCGGCGAGGTCCGCGAACGCCGCCTGCTCCTCGGCCCCTTTCAGGCTGACGGGATGCCGCACCGCGATTCCCAGCGCATCGGCGCGCTGCTGCACCGGCGATGGCACCAGCTCGCGCCCGCGGCGTCCGCCGGGGCGGGGCGGTTGGCTATAGGCCGCGACGACGTCATGCCCGGCGGCGACCAGCGCCTCGAGCGTCGGCACCGCGAACTCGGGCGTTCCCATGAAGATGATCCGCATGGGCCCGCCTTCAACGCGCTGGCGGGCGGACGCGCAACCCCCTATCTGTTCCCCGTATATGGCCTCTCCCGAAATCGAAGCCCTCACCCAGGCGCTGGCGCGTCTTCCCGGTCTGGGGCCGCGCTCCGCCCGCCGCGCCGTGCTCCACCTGCTCAAGAAGCGCGAGGCGGCGCTCGGACCGCTGCGCGCCGCGCTGGAGGCGGTCGACGAGCGGCTCGAGACCTGCGCGGTCTGCGGCAACGTCGATACCGCCAACCCCTGCGCGATCTGCGCCGATCCACGCCGCGACGAGCGCGCGCTCTGCGTCGTCGAGGAGGTCGCCGACCTCTGGGCGCTCGAACGTTCGCGCCTGTTTCCCGGCCGCTTCCACGTGCTCGGCGGCCGCCTCTCAGCGCTGGAGGGCGTGCGGCCGGAGGATCTCGCGATCGACGCGCTCGTCGCCCGCATCGAGGCCGGCGGGATCGACGAGGTGGTGCTGGCGATGAACGCCACGCTGGAGGGGCAGACGACCGCGCACTACCTCGCCGACCGGATCGAGCGCTTCCCCGTCCGCGTCACCCAGCTCGCGCACGGTCTGCCGGTCGGCGGCGAGCTCGATTATCTCGACGAGGGCACGCTGGCGCAGGCGCTGCGGGCGCGGCGCCCGGTCGCCTGACCCGGGCCTCGCTTGACGGCACGGCGCCCAAACCCTAGCTCCGCCGCCATGGCCGTCCTCCCCATCGTCGAAGTCCCCGATCCGCGCCTGCGCGCCATTTCCAAGCCGGTCGACGCGATCACCGACGAGACGCGCGCGTTCGTCGCCGACATGTACGACACGATGTACGCCGCGCACGGCATCGGCCTCGCCGCGATCCAGGTCGGCGTCGAGCAGCGCATCCTCGTCATCGACCTCCAGGAGGAGAAGGACGCGGAGGACAAGCCGATCAAGGCCCCGCGCGCCTATATCAACCCTGAGATCCTGTCGGTCAGCGATGAGACGAGCACCTACAACGAAGGCTGCCTGTCGATCCCCGAGCAATATGCCGACGTCCAGCGGCCCGCCGCCTGCCGTGTCCGCTGGCAGGACGAGACCGGCGCGAGCCACGAGGAGGAGCTGACCGGCCTGCTCGCGACCTGCATGCAGCACGAGATCGACCATCTCAACGGCGTGCTCTTCATCGACCATATCAGCCGGCTCAAGCGCGACATGGTGCTCAAGAAGCTCGCCAAGGCACGCCGCTGAGCTGAACAGTTCTCCGTTTTACCTTGGTCATCCCCGCGCAGGCGGGGATCCATAATCGCAACGGCAGCAATCGAACGGGCAGGTCAGCCAGTATGGATTCCCGCCTGCGCGGGAATGACCAAAGGCCAGACACAAAGGGGCTGTCCCACCCGCGCCGTTCGATCTATGTTCCCAGCATACAACACAGGATCGTCGCGAAAGAACTGCGCCCTCGGCGTGACTTTCGTGACCTTTCAAAGGGTGGAAGCGTGGATCAGTCGTTCGTCATCGCCGTTCTTGCGCTCGCCGCGGGCCTTCTCGTCGGCTGGCTGCTGGCGAGCCGCCGCGCGGGAACGCTCGCCGCCGACCTCGCCGTCGCGCAGAGCAAGGCGGCCGATGCCGATCTCGCCGCCCGCGCGCGCGACGCGGTGGAGCGCGAACGCAACGACGCGATGCGCGACCTCGCCGCCTATCGGGCGCAGGCCGACGACCGCGCCGCCGCCGCCGACGCGCTCCGCGCCGAACTCGCGACGATCCGCGCCGACCGCGACGCCGCCCGCGCCGATCTCGCCGCGATGAAGGCGCAGAGCGAAGCGTTCGAGGCCCGCCTTGCCGACATGCGCGAGGCGAAGGACGTCATGGCGACGCAATTCAACGACCTCGCCAACAAGGCGTTGACCGATGCGCAAAAGGCGTTTCTGGACCGAGCCGAAGCGCGCTTCCGCCAGTCGGAGGAGCTTGCCGGACAGAACCTCAAGTCGCTGCTCCAACCGGTCAACGACCGCCTTACCCGCTACGAGGAGGGGGTCGCCAAGGTCGAGGCGGAGCGCCGCGACGCGTTCGGCGACCTCAAGGGGCAGATCGAGCAGATGCGTCTCGGTCAGGAGCGCGTATCCGGCGAGGCGGCGAAGCTCGTCAACGCGCTGCGCAACGCGCCCAAGGCACGCGGCCGCTGGGGCGAACAACAGCTGCGCAACGTCCTCGAGAGCTGCGGCCTCGCCGAACACACCGACTTCGCGATGGAGGTCAGCGTCGCGGACGGGGAGGGCGGGCGCCTGCGCCCCGACGCGATCGTTCGCGTCCCCGGCGGCAAGTCGCTCATCATCGACGCCAAGGTCTCGCTCAACGCCTATCAGGACGCGTTCGGCGCCGTCGACGAGGCGGAGCGCCGCGCCGGCCTGACCGCGCACGTCGCCTCGATCCGCACGCACATCGCCGGCCTCGCGGCCAAGAGCTACTGGTCGCAGTTCGACGACACGCCCGACTACGTCATCATGTTCATCCCCGGCGAACACTTCCTTTCCGCCGCGCTCGAACACGACCATGACGTCTGGCAGTTCGCCTTCGACAAGCGCGTCCTGCTGGCGACGCCGACCAATCTCGTCGCCATCGCCCGCACCGTCGCGGCGGTGTGGCGGCAGGAGAAGCTCGCGAGCGAGGCGCGCGCGATCGGCGCACTCGGCAAGGAACTCTACGATCGCCTTGCCAAGGCGGGCGAAGACCTGCGCAAGGTCGGCAGCGGCCTCACCTCGGCGGTCAACAATTACAACAGCTTCGTCTCGAGCTTCGAATCGCGGGCCCTGGTGTCGGCGCGCAAGTTTCGCGACCTCAACATCGAGCCCGGCGCCCGCGAGATCGGCACGGCGGAACCGGTGGAAGCACTCGCGCGCTACGGCGAGGATCAACCGCTGCGTCTCCCCGACGCGGCGGAATAGGAGACGAAGCGATGCGCGGCATGCACGGCGGTGACCTGGTGATAGATGGTGACGGCCGCGTGTCGGGAATGATCGCCGGCAACGTCGTCGTGAGGTCGGGGTGTACCGCGCGCGTCAGCGGCATGGTCGCGGGCGACGTCGTTGTCGAACGGGGCGCGACCGCGTGGATCAGCGGGATGGTAGCCGGTCGTATCGTCGATCACGGCGGTATGATCCATGTATCGGGCATCGTGCGCGGCTAGCGCGGGGGCAGCCATTCCTGCCGAGCCTGTCGGAGCACGAGCGAGACCCACGTTATTGGGGATGCACACCGCCAAGCCGCTCATCTTGCAGGGTGATGACGAGCGGTATGTCCTACACGAGAGCCTGTGCGTAGGAAGTAGGCGGCACGAATCGCTCTGTCTCAGCAGTGCATAAATCGAAACGATAGGGCTAGATCGTTTCCGTTAAGGTGTTCGACTTGTCTAGATTCGCGCTCAGCCCCGCTGCTGCGCGAGTACCTCATAGGCCATGACCGCCGTCGCCACCGCCGCGTTGAGGCTGTCCGCCTTGCCGAGCATCGGGATCTTGACCAGCAGGTCGCACGCTTCGGCATAGTCCGCCGGCATGCCCTGCGCCTCGTTGCCGGTCAGCAGGAACGTCGGTGCATCGTAACGTGCGGATCGATAGTCGTGCTCGGTATCGAGGCTGAGGCCGACCAGTTGTCCCGGCCCCTGTCGCAGCCAATCGAGGAACGGCGCCCAGTCGCTTTTCACCACAGGCACGGTGAACAGCGCACCCATGCTCGCACGCACCGCCTCGACGGAAAAGGGGTCGACGCACTCGCCGATCAGGATCAGCCCGCCCGCGCCGACCGCGTCGGCGGTGCGCAGGATCGTCCCGAGATTGCCCGGATCGCGCAACCGCTCGGCAATCAGCCAGATTCCCGCGGCCGACCGGTCGAGGTCGCCGAGCGTCCGGTCGAATTCGTCGAACACCCCGACCACCGCCTGCGGATTGTCCTTCCCCGACAGCTTGGACAGGATGTCCGGCGTCGTCTGGATCGACTCGCCGCCCGCCATCTCCACGTCGACCGACAGCGCGTGGACGAGCGGGTGGTCGGCATTGCCGGCGGCATAGAACAGAGTGCGGGGCAAACGGCCGGTCTCGCGCGCCTCGGTGAGGATGCGCAATCCCTCCGCCATGAACTGGCGCGCGCCACGCCGATGCTTCTTGTCGCGCAATTCGCGCGCATATTTGACGAGCGGGTTCGAAAAGGCGGTGATCTCACGGGGCATGGCGTGTCGGGCCTTCGCGCCAGCCGCAGGCTGACGCAAGGCAATTTCGACACGTCCGGCCGGCGCGGCGCCCGCCGCGTCCGACGACGCGGCTTAGCCGCGGCGCAACCCGCCGCCCTCAGTCTTCCCCGAACTTCGCCTCGACGAGTTCGCACAGCGCACCGACCGCCGCCTCGGCGCCGTCGCCCGCCGCGCTGATCGTGATCGAATCGCCCTTCGCGGCGCCGAGCATCATCAGCCCCATGATCGAGGTGCCGGTGACCGCGCCGTCGTCCTTGCGCACCTTCACCTCGACCGGCTGGGCCGAGGCGAGCGTCACGAACTTGGCGCTGGCGCGCGCGTGGAGGCCGCGCTTGTTGGTGATGAGGACGGTGCGCTCGATCTCGCTCATGCCGCCGCTTCGCCCAGCACCTCGGAGGCGACCGAGATATACTTGCGTCCCGCCTCGCGCGCCGCGGCGACCGCCTCCACGACCTTCATCGCCTTGCGCGCCGAGCCCAGCCGGATCAGCATCGGCAGGTTCATGCCCGCGATCACCTCGACCCGCCCGCGTTCCATCAGCGAGATGGCGAGGTTGGACGGCGTGCCCCCGAACAGGTCGGTCAGCACGATGACCCCGCGCCCCGTGTCGACCTCGGCGATCGCGGCGGCGATGTCGGCGCGGCGCGTCTCCATATCGTCGTCGGGGCCGATGGAGATCGTCGCGATCCGCTCCTGCGGACCGACCACGTGCACCATCGCCGTCACGAATTCCTCGGCGAGCCGCCCATGCGTCACCAGAACGAGACCAATCATCTCAGATACGTTACTCATTTGCTGGCCGGCGGCCCTTCGAGCGAGTCCTGGGGCGCTGCCCCCAGATCGCGGTGGGTGATCGTGGGCGAAAAACCCGCCGCGCGCAACCGCTCTCCGAGATGCTCGGCGACATGCACCGACCGGTGTCTCCCTCCGGTACAGCCGATCGCGACGCTGACATAGGATTTCCCCTCTGCCCGATAACGGGGAATGAGCAGTTCGAGCAGCTCGCCGATCTGCCGCATCGCGGCCGGATAGGCCGGGTCGGCCGCGACATAGCCGGCGACATCGGGGTCGAGGCCGGTTCCCGGCCGCAGCACCGGGTCCCAATGCGGGTTGCGCAGGAAGCGCATGTCGAAGACGAGGTCGGCGTTGCGCGGCACGCCGCGGGCGAAGCCGAACGACTGGATCGACAGGACCGGTGCGTCGCCGCCGTCGGCGAAGGTCGCGCGAACCTGTTGCGCCAGCGCATTCGCCGACAGGTCGGTGGTGTCGATCAGCCGGTTCGCCCAATCGCGCAACGGCCGCAGCAGCTCGCGTTCGCGGGCGATGCCGTCGCCGGCGGGGCGGTCGGGTGCGAGCGGATGACGCCGCCGCGTCTCGGAATAGCGCCGCTCCAGCTCCGCGCCCGAGCAGTCGAGGAACAGCATCCCGATGTCGAGGCCGTGCGCGTCGCGGAGGGTACGGATGCGCTCGACGATCCGCTCAGGGTCGAAATCACGCGTGCGGGCGCCGATTCCGATCGCCAGCGGCTGCGCGTCGTCGGCGCTGCTCTTGGCGAGCGGCGCCTCCAGCAGCCGGTCGAGCAACACCAGGGGCAGATTGTCGACGACTTCCCAGCCGATGTCCTCCAGCGTCTTCAGCACCGTCGACTTGCCGGCGCCGGACAGGCCGGTGACGAGCAGGATATCCTTGGTCATGGCCACGTCCTCATGCGGGGGTCGCCTCGGGCTGGCGCAAGGCCCATTCGATCTTGACCGGCGTCGAGGCGTGAAAGGCTTCGAACGCGATCTCGCGCACGACGATCCCGGCGAGCCGCCGCTGCCGCCGCTCGGGCATGCGCATCGGTTCGACGCCGAGCCGGACGATCAGCGCGACCGGCACCGCATCGACGTAGGGAAGGGTGACGATGCCGAGCCCGCGCACCTCGATCTGCCCGCGCATCGTCGCCGGCGCCCGCGCGACCAGCACGTCGCCCTGGCGCACCAGCAACGTCTGATCGTCACTGATCAGCGTCGCACCCCGGTCGATGAGGCGCAGCGCGAGGTCGGACTTGCCAGTCCCCGACACGCCTTCGAGCAGCACCGCACGGCCGTCGATCGCCACGCTCGTCGCGTGCAAGGTTTCCGATGAAAGAGTCGTCATGGCTCCGCCGGCTTGTCTGTCAGGACGCGCCGGCGAGCGGCAGGCGGACCACGAACCGGGCGCCGCCCAGCCGATCCTCGCGCGACTCGACGGCGATATGACCCTGATGCGCCTCGACGATGGTTCGCGCAATGGCGAGGCCGAGGCCCGAATGCTGCCCGAACGCCTCCGTCTCGGGCCGGATCGATTGGAAGCGGCGGAAGATCGCCTCGCGCGCCTCTTCGGGCACGCCCGGCCCCTCGTCCTCGACCCGGACCACGGCATCCCCGTTCTGCCGGACCGCCGCGATCGCGATCAGGCCGTCGTCGGGGGAAAAGGAGAGGGCGTTGTCGATCAGGTTTTCGAAGACCCGCTCGAGCCGCGCGCCCTCGCCGAGCGTCACCAGCGCCTCGCCGTCGTGATCGAACCGCAGGCGGACGCCGCGCTCCACCTCGCGCGCGATGCGCTGGTCGACGAGCGCACGGATCATGCCCGCGACGTCGACGGGCTCGAACTTGGCGCGGCTGAGCTGCGCATCGAGCCGCGAGGCTTCGGAGATGTCGGTGATCAGCCGGTCGAGCCGATGCACGTCGTCGCGAACGATGCCGAGCAGCCGCGCCTGCAAGTCGGGGTTCTTCACCGCGCCGAGGCCCTCCACCGCCGACCGGAGCGAGGCGAGCGGGTTCTTCATCTCGTGCGTCACGTCTGCGGCGAACGCCTCGGTCGCGTCGATCCGGGCGCGGAGCGCGAGGCTCATGTCGGACAGCGCCCGCGCGAGGCTGCCGATCTCGTCGCGGCGCGAGGGCAGGCGCGGCACCACCACTTCGCGCGCGCGCCCGAGCCGCACGCGCACCGCCGCCCGCGCCAGCCGCCGCAACGGCCGGACGATGGTCCGGGCGAGGAACAGCGACAGCAGCACGGAGACGATCGTCACCACCAGCAGCACGAGGCTCAGGCGGAACCGCTCGATCCGCACCGTCTGGGTAATGTCGCGCGCGTTGACGGTAGTCATCACCACCGCTCCGCCCGGCAGCGGCGCGGCAGCGGTGATGACCGGCGTACGGTCTGGCGCGCGCCAGACGCTCGCGGAGACGTGGCGGGCGCGGGCGGCCCGCACGTCGGGCCACAAGCGGCCGTCGGCGCGCTCGCGGTAGAGCGGCGGACGCGCCGCGCCGACCACCGTATCGATGCCCGCGTCGAGGAAGCGTGCGACGGTCTGATCCCAAGCCTGCTTGTCGGGATCAAGCAGCACCGCGTTGCGCGACCCGAGCGCGCGGCTATCCGCCACCGTCCGCCCATCGGCATCGAAGATGCGGAGGCGGACGCCGGTATCCTTGGCCAGCCGCGCGATGAGCGCCTCGCGGTCGTCCGGCGCGGCCATCGCCAGCGCCTCGCCGACCAGCCGCGCCTCACGCACCGCCTGCGCGACGCGGCTGTCGACGATGCGGCTGCGATAGGAATCGAGATAGAAGAAGCCGCCGGCGAGCAGCAGCAGCGCGAAGATGTTGACCGCCAGGATCCGCCGCGTGAGCGAGATCTGCCCCGACCAGCGCAGCGCGAGATCGCGCCCCTCCGGCCCGCCCTCACTCCTCGGAGAAACGATATCCGGCGCCATATAACGTCTCGATCGCGTCGAACGTGGAATCGACCTGCCGGAATTTGCGGCGCAGGCGCTTGATGTGGCTGTCGATCGTGCGGTCGTCGACGTAGATGTCGTCCTGATAGGCGGCATCCATCAGCTGGTTGCGCGTCTTGACGATGCCGGGGCGCTGCGCGAGCGTCTCGAGGATCAGGAATTCAGTAACCGTTAGCGTGACCGGCTCGCCGCCCCAGGTGGTGCGGTGCCGCGCCGGATCCATCGCCAGCCGTCCGCGCACGAGCGGGCCTGCGCCAGCGGCCTCCTCGTCCCCGGCGGGCGCCGCCGCCAGTTCGGTCCGGCGCAGGATCGCCCGGATGCGCGCGATCAGCAGCCGCTGGCTGAACGGCTTGGCGATGTAATCGTCCGCGCCCATCGCCAGGCCCAGCGCCTCGTCCAGCTCGTCGTCCTTGCTGGTGAGGAAGATCACCGGGATCTGACTCTTTTCCCGCAGCCGCCGCAGCAGTTCGAGGCCGTCCATCCGCGGCATCTTGATGTCGAAGATGGCGAGATCGGGCGGGTTGTCGGTCAGCGCCTTCAGCGCCGTCTCGCCATCCGAATAGACGCGGGTGACGAAATCCTCGGCCTGGAGGGCGATCGATACCGAGGTCAGGATGTTGCGGTCGTCGTCGACCAGCGCGATCGTGGCGGTCATGCTGGGAGGGGCCTCGGCATCATGATGCACGATCCGGTAGGGCAAAGCGCCGCCCCGCTCAACCTATGCTGTTTGACGATGGTCGCACCCAGGCTTATGCCGGATGCATCACACCGACGTGCGTGCAGACCCTCCCCAGGATGCGTGCGGCGGCGAAACGACATAGGGAGGATGTTAGTGAACGAGCGCATTCCGCACGCCGGTCTGTCCGCGCAGGGTATCGAGACCCGCGCCGATCTCCACTGGAACCTGGTCACCGCGCGCCTGGTCGAGGCCGCCGTCGCGCGCGGCGAGGGCAAGCTCTCGGCCGACGGGCCGCTGGTTGTCGAGACCGGGCAGCACACCGGCCGCTCGGCGCAGGACAAGTTCATCGTCCGCGATGCCGAGACCGATGCCACCGTCTGGTGGGGCAAGTCGAACAAGCCGATGGCGCCGGAGCATTTCGCCGCGCTCAAGGCCGATTTCCTCGACGCGCTGCGCGACAAGGAGCATCTGTTCGTCCAGGACCTGTACGGCGGATCGCAATCCGAGAATCGCGTGGCGGTGCGCGTCGTCAACGAACTCGCCTGGCACAACCTCTTTATCCGTACGATGCTGGTCCGGCCCGAGGCGCACGAACTGCAGGGCTTCCAGGCCGATTATACGATCATCGACCTGCCGAGCTTCCGCGCCGATCCCGCCCGCCACGGTACCCGCAGCGAGACGGTGATCGCGGTCAGCTTCACCGACAAGATGATCCTGATCGGCGGCACGCGCTATGCCGGCGAGATGAAGAAGTCCGTCTTCGGCCTGCTCAACTATCTGTTGCCGACGACGGGCGTGATGCCGATGCACTGCTCGGCGAACATGGGTGCGGACGGATCGACCGCGGTGTTCTTCGGCCTCTCGGGGACGGGCAAGACGACGCTGAGCGCCGATGCCAGCCGTACGCTGATCGGCGATGACGAACACGGCTGGTCGGACACCGCGGTCTTCAACTTCGAGGGCGGCTGCTATGCCAAGATGATCCGCCTGTCCCCGGATGCCGAGCCCGAGATCTTCGCCACCACCAAGCGCTTCGGCACCGTGCTGGAGAATGTCGTGATGGACCCGATCACCCGGCAGCTCGACCTTGACGACAACAGCCTCGCCGAGAACAGCCGCGGTGCCTATCCGATCGACTTTATCCCCAACGCCTCCGCCGACAACATGGGCGGGGTGCCCAAGAACATCGTGATGCTGACCGCGGACGCCTATGGCGTGCTGCCGCCGATTGCCAAGCTGACGCCCGATCAGGCGATGTACCATTTCCTGTCGGGCTATACTGCGCGTGTCGCGGGAACGGAGATCGGCGTCACCGAACCCGACGCGACCTTCTCCACCTGCTTCGGCGCGCCGTTCATGCCGCGGCACCCATCGGTCTACGGCAACCTCCTCAAGGAGCGGATCGCGCGCGGCGGGGTCGATTGCTGGCTGGTCAACACCGGCTGGACCGGCGGCAAGTACGGCACCGGCCACCGCATGCCGATCAAGGCGACCCGCGCGCTGCTCAACGCCGCGCTCGACGGCAGCCTGAAGGACGCCGAATTCCGCACCGATCCCAACTTCGGGTTCAAGGTACCGGTGACCGTGCCGGGGGTGGATGCCGCGATCCTCGACCCGCGAACAACCTGGACCGACACGGCGGAGTACGACGCCACCGCCGCGCGGCTCGTCGACCTGTTCGTCGAGAATTTCGCGCAATTCGTGGAGCATGTCGATGACGGCGTCCGGCGAGCGGCGCCCAAGGTGGCGAACGTCGCCGAACCCGCCTGACGGCCGGCGCACGGCCGACCTAGACAAGTCGAACACCTTAACGGAAACGATCGAGGTCGATCGTTTCCGTTTTGGACATGACGCTCGGAAGAAGATGGGGCCGGCCCATGAGGCGGCGCTAGCAGGCGCGGATCGTCTAGGACAGCCGGTGGGGCGAACCGCTGCGATGTCAGGATGTTGGTGGGATTCGCGTCCAACAGGCGCGGGACCCAGGCATGCGGGCCACCCCGCTGCCGATACCGTTCCGCTCCGTGCCGCCGGACGCCGCAAGATACCGCGTCACCGCCGGCGCGACCGCGCGTACGTGGAAGACGGCGCCGGCGTCAGCGGCGCTCGACCAGACCGGTCGCCGGTAACGGGCCGTCGCCGCGTTGAAAGAACTGCTCGACGATATCGCGCGCCAGCCGCGCCGGCTTCAGCGTCTCGGCATCCAAGCAGCACCAGCTCGACTTGACCTCGGCGAGCACCTCCTCGCCGCGGCGGATCACCGTGTCGTAGAAGGCGCGCGCGCCCTGCACCTTTTCGAGCAGCACGGTCGCGATCACGTCGTCGCCGAGGAAGGTCGGCTTGCGATAGGTGATCTCGTGCTTCAGCGCGACCCAGAGGTGTGCCGCCACCGCGTCCGCCGGCGCGAGCTTCTGCCAGTGGCTGACCACCGCGTCCTGCACCCACTTCAGATAGCTCGCGTTGTTGACGTGGCCCATGAAGTCGATGTCGGCGGGATCGATGCCGATCGGGAAGGCGTGGGGGATGCTCTGCGTCACATCGACGATATAGCATGCCCGCGCGCTGCCGACAGGGGGTGAAGCGACGGGCTGCGACGAATTACGGCAAGTGAGGGGCGCGGATGTCGGCTGGCTCGTCATTGCAAGCGCAGCGAA